>NZ_JBTGGE020000016.1:0-34208 GCF_054331515.2 Streptococcus sp. 10F2
TGTCAGTAGTTGTGTAGTCCTCACCTACTGGCTTATCTGTTTCGTCGTTTACAGAATCCTTGATAGTGTTGCCTTCTGTATCCTTGTAGTGAACCACAACGGATCCTTTTGGCTCTTCTTTCAAGCGATATACGTAAGTAACATTTTTGGTTCCTTCTTCAACCTTACCAGTAGTTGGATCAGACGATTCTAGGTGATTGTTAGCATCTACCTTACCAACAGGATAATTTCCAGCAGGTACAAGCTCATAAACCTTACCGTTTGAGGTAATCGTAGCTGGTTTATTATCACTTGTGTCATACGCCTTACCAGTATCTGCATTTGTCTCATCTGAGACTGGTGGCTGGAGAACAGTTCCATTCTCATCAACATAGTTAACAACTACATTTCCTTTAGCGAGTTCATAGTAGTAAACAATCCGTGTGGTTCCTTCGACGACTTTGCCTTCTTCAGTACCACCAACTCTATTTTCTACTCGCTTATAAACTTTACCATCTGCCGTTGTAATTTTGCTTGGACGGTTATCCGTTGTTGAATAGTTTGTTCCAGTTGAAGTTGCTGCTGTATCAATAACAGCACCTTCCCAGGCAGTCTTTTCTTCTGTTTGAGTATTGGTGATATTCCCAATTGTCTTACCATCAGAAGAAATTCCCGTAATAGGTGCATTCGTTCCGTTTACACGATAGAGAACGACAACATCTCCTTTTACCTCTTGGTAAATATAGGTAGCTGTTTTATCAACTCCTTCTTCAACCTTACCAGTAACAGCATCACTAGAGGTGAGATGGTTATTTGCATCTACCACACCAACAGGATATCTTCCAGCTGGGGCTAGTTTGTAAGTTTTTCCATCTTCTGTCTTAATCGTATTATGCTTATGGTCATCGGTTGAATAGTCTGTTCCTGGAAGAGCATTACCCGTATCTGTTACACGATCTACATAAGCCCCACCTTGTGGAACTTTTAATACATTCCCATCAACATCCTTATAGGTAACATAGACACTTCCAGTCGAATTATAGTAATAAATAACTGCGGAACTTTCATCCCAACGATTTCGAAGTGTGATATTTCCCGTTGTATTGATACCACCTTCTGTCATTGGGAACCGGTTTCGGAAAGATTCTTCTTTCTTAACCGTTTGAATAATCGGCTCTTTTAAGTTTGCCGCAACGGAAATATCACTACCGGTCATGTGAGCAGCATAAAAGGCATTCACATCATTAACAATATTAGCACCTGTCGTATTATTGAATCCATACATTTTATCCGTATAGACCGTATACTTATCCATATTTTGGAAAAATTCTTCAGCGCTAGGAACAGATGGATTTGTGCTCGAATCACGTGGCGTTGCATACACGGTAACCAGCATGGTTCCATTATTGTCAATATACTCCCGTTTTTGGTAAACAGTTACAAAAGGACCATTTGCATAAGCTGTAGCACGAGCTCGAATATAGTTAACATCGCCCTTATAGTATGGTTGTCCTAACTTACCGGTCTTACCATTTTGGTTAGGCGGTAGCACTTGATCCCAGGTGTAAGTCTTACCTTCAAATTCAATCGGCGTTACAGGCTGAGTTGTATAATCAGAGTACTCCCAACCTTCTTGATAATAATCTTCACGCACAGGGGTTTTTCTATCAGACGCTTTCAAGTATCTAGTCACTTGCTTCGTGTAACGCGGTAGCGAAATAGATAAAGAACCAAATACAGCATCTGGATCATTATTTCCCGAGTGTGCATAAACCCGTTTTAATCCGCCATCCCCTTCAACGGAAACTCCATCCGTCGTCACCGTAATCCGTGTATTATTGTATTTCAGGAAGGCATCAATCAAACCACCACTTGTTTGGGTACTACGATGAACCGCTTCCCCTAACTGGCGATGATTTTTGTCAAAAGCAGTAATATAAACATCTGATACTCTTTTTTCGAGTTCATCCCCACTGAGAACCGGCTTTTCAGCACTTAAAGTGAAGTAGTAGTCACCGCTTTGGACAACCGTATGGGTAAAACGACCAGCAACTGGATCGTTCGGATACTTTGTATTCATCGGAGGAGTCACCGTATAACCGGACTGACTACCCGTATCTACACGAAAACCGGACTGTAAATCTTGATTATTCGCACGCGCAACGGCTTGATAATCACGATTAAAGGTCAAAGCACGAATCTGATCTTCTGTTAACGACTCGAAAATCTCCTTGGTCATATTGAAACCACTGAGTTCATGACGAGTCAGTGCATAAATCTCAGCTGGCGACATCTTCCGGAGTTCTTCTACAGAAACTGTGTGGATAATCAGTTTCTCAATATCATCTAGTAACTCCACCTGATGATCCGCCTCTGCTGTCGCCTCCTGTGGTACTGGAGTCGGTGCTGCAACAGCGACTGTTGAAACTGTTGTAACAGGAGTCACTGAAACAACAGCCTCCTGTGGTGCTTCAACCTTTTCAGCTGCCTTTTCATTTGTAACAACTGATGTCGCTGCTGATTCTTTGACAGCCTCGGTTTCCTCTTCCTTGGAAACTTCTTCAGATTTCACTTCAGATTTGACTTCTTCAGTTGTGTTCTCAAGATGAGTCTCCCTAATCGAACCTAGTAACGGGGGAGAATACAGCGGCTGGGAATCTGTCGTTCCTTCAGTCGACTGCGTCTCCTCCGTCACTACCTGATTAGAAGCCTCAGAATCATTGGAAGAACTTGCAGTTTCTTCTGCGTGGGCCACTCCCGCTCCTTGAGAGAGAACAATTCCTAAGAAAACACTTGCAAGTCCAAAGTGGTATTTCCGAAATGAGAAACGTTGTCTCATCGCATACCAATCAAAACTCTTTCGGTTCCTCATGAATATTCCTATCCTTTCTATAAAGATTCCATTTTCTATTATATACAAAAGGCTACCTCAAGTAAAACAAAAAATTATAGTTTTTCCCAACAAACCTCTCATAAGACTCTTTTCCCAAAAGGAAAATACCACTCCTTCCTAGTAACTCCCTCTTTTGAGCAAAAATAGCCAAAGTGGTTACAAAAAATGACTGGTCATTACACCAGCCATCTTCATGTTGCTTAATAAAGTTTTTTACCAAGTAAATCCTCTGGTAATTCATGAAAACTTTTTCCATCATGAAAATTCATAAATTTCCCCAGTAAAAATGTATACGCATCTAGGCGACTCTCATAGCGAATGAAGGCCTCCTGTGCTAACTCATCCTGTTCTTCTTCCCAAAGCCTACGGCTCTCCATGACAGCCATCTCATTGGTGCTTACTTGTAATTTTAACCACTGTTCCATTTCCTCTAAAAATACTTGTTCGCGCATTATAACCCCTTCCCTTCTTTTAAAATTAATTTCACAACCGCTTCAGTCCTAGCTGTATGGGGAAACATATCCACAGATTGAATATAAACGACTTGGTAAATCTGCGCCAAGGTTTTCAAATCCCGAGCCAAGGTCGAAACATTACAGGAAATATATACCATTTTTGGAGGACGATACTGCAAAATGGTATCCAATAATTTCTGATCCAAACCCGTCCGTGGTGGATCGACAATCAACGCGTCCGCCCGGT
This sequence comes from Streptococcus sp. 10F2, assembly GCF_054331515.2. Classification (NCBI taxonomy): domain Bacteria; kingdom Bacillati; phylum Bacillota; class Bacilli; order Lactobacillales; family Streptococcaceae; genus Streptococcus; species Streptococcus sp. 10F2. The sequence goes on from NZ_JBTGGE020000016.1 coordinate 3,575, forward strand.
ACCCCTCAGCATACCAACGAGGAATAATGCTCTCGGCTGTCCCTGCTTCATAATGTGTATTGGTAAAGCCCATGTGTTTGGCATTAACCTTAGCATCTTGAATCGCCTCAGGAACAATATCCATCCCACGTACAGAAGCAACCTTATTCGCAAAGGCAAAACCGATAGTCCCAACACCACAGTAGGCATCAATTAAATGGTCAGACTCCTGCACATCGAGTGCCTTAACAGCCTCTTGATAAAGAACCTCTGTCTGCTGAGGATTGAGCTGATAGAAAGCCCTTGGGGACAACTCAAAGCTATAGTCCAGTACCCCTTCCTGAATATGCTCCCTTCCCCAAATAATTTCAGTGTCCGCTCCATAGATTTCACTAGTTTTCTTGGTTTGAAGATTCACAGCAATGGTTCGAATTTCTGGGAAATCTTTTGTCAGCTGCTTCACCAAAGGACTTAGAGTTAGTCGTCGACTTAGTACAAAAATCATATGAACCTGGCCTGTTTTACGAGCACGCCGAACCATCACAGTCCGAACCCCCTGACCTTTCCGCTCATCGTAAATCGGAATCTCAAAGAGATCTAACAACTCAGAAGTCCGATTGATAATGGCCTGTGTCATCTTATCCTGAACTAAACAGTCCATCACGGGTACCAGACGGTGAGAGCTTTCTGCGAATAATCCAGCCGCAACCTTGTCTTTCACACGCCGAGTCTGAAACTGCAATTTTCCCCGATAATAGGTTGGTTTCTTCATCCCTAAAGTTGGACGAAGTTCATAGTCCTCATAGCCTTCGGGTTTAAATTTCTTAAGAGCCTGTTTGAGCACATCCCGCTTAAACTCAAGCTGCTTCCGATATTGCAGATGCATAATCTGACAGCCTCCACAAGTTTCATAAATCGGACAGGCTGGATCCACCCGAAAACGAGAAGCCTTATTGACCTTGAGTAAGCGCGCTTCTGCATAATTGTGTGTAACCTTGGTTAACTGGCAAAACACATCTTCCCCTTTTAGAGCACCTGGTACAAAGACCAAGGTCCCTCGGTGAAATCCTATCCCCTCACCATTAATCCCCATTTTTTTTATTTTTAAAGGAATTCTCTGTCTAACTTTCATACTGTTATTTTAACACAGACAGCCAAACAAGAGAACGTTTAGCCTAACTTTCTTCATTTCACATCTCTCCTAGCACGTTTAACAATTTTCAAATATGCTATACTAGAAAAAATCACTGGAGCAACTATCATATGAACTCAATAAAATCTCAAACCCTTATTAAAGCGCTTTTCATCTTACTAAGCGCAAGTGCCTGTGCTTCTTTCTTGGGAGAAAAAATAGAGTCCTACAACCAAGAGGTTCTAATCCAAAAAGATAAGGAGGCTACACAAGTCAGTCTCAGTCAAGCAGACCAACTGGAAAAGGACGTTAATGCATTCGTTCTTGCCTTTCTCATTTCCTGCGATGAATCTGTCTTTTCCAAACAAGACAAGATTGCTAGCTATTTTGTTTCAACGAATCGTCAAAACTATCAGGATGCCATTAAAGATATCATGGATCCTGATATTGAATCCTATCTAACAACAGGGGGACCTGTACGAAACCTCACAAAAAAAGGGGATACCCTACACTTCACAACCGACTTTAAACGGGAAGTTGATTATAGGGATAAAAGCACTTCAACCGTTTTTGGAAAACGTGAATGGATTATAAAATCTGACGGTTCCAACTTTAAAATCGACTCTTACAAGACAACACTTCTCGACCAAGAACCTAGCACAGTCTACTCGACTAGTATGGATTTAAAAGCTATTGCCAAAGGAGACTATAGTTCTGTAGCTGGAACCTGGCTCAGCAATCAATCTAGCCTAACCATCAGCCCTAACGGTGTCGTCAGTCAACCCAATTTTCTTGCCTTGCCAGAGCCCTTTACAAAGGATGAGCACATCACAAGTTCCGGCGTTATTCGAGCAAATCTAGCCAATAAAAGTGGTGTCGGTAAATCTCTCAGCGTCTATTTTGTCCCAAGTGGAGAATCCATTGACCCTAGCATACCAGGTTATCACCCTCAGCAGAACAAGGAACGAATCTTGGTTCTCGAATATAGCACAGGGAGCAATCCTTTACCCACAATATTCCAAGAGTATACTCGACCTTAAAATTCTAGAGGTAAATTTTTAAAGGAACAACATGAAGATCACAAAACTTGAAAAGAAAAAGCGACTCTATCTCCTCGAAACAGACCAAGGGCAAGCCCTCTACGTCACAGAAGATACGATTGTCCGCTACTTCCTCTCACAAGGTAAGGAAATCACTCCAGAAGAATTAGCAGACATCCAAGCCTTTGCCCAGCTCTCTTATGGAAAGAATCTAGCTCTCTACTATCTCTCCTTCCAGGCTCGAACCAAAAAAGAAGTCTCTGACTACTTACTCAAATATAAAATCGCCCCAGCTCAGATTACAACAATTCTCCAAACTTTAGAAGCTGATAACTGGATCAACGATCGCTCCTACTGCCAAAACTACCTGGAGGGACAACTCCGCTCCGGAAACAAAGGCCCTTACCGCCTCCAAGAACTATTAAAACAAAAAGGAATCCCACCTGAACTCGTTTCCGAGCTCTTAGACCAATACGACTTTAGCCCGCTGGCTCTTAAAGAGGCTGAAAAACTACAAAAAAAATATGCACAACGCCTAAGTCATCGGAACCTACAAACCAAACTCAAACAATCCCTCTATCAAAAAGGCTTCAACAGTCAAAGTATCAATCAAGCCATGAAACAACTAAGCTGGGAAAAAGATACCGACACCGAAGAACAACTCCTCGAAAAAGAGCTGGACAAGGCTTACAGACGCTACCAACGAAAATACGACGGATACCCACTCAAACAGCGGTTGACGCAAGCCCTACTTCGTAAAGGATTTGACTACGACCGTATCAAATATGCCGTCGAGAACTTCTACCAACAGATGGACACGGAGGAGTAAGCGATTCCGCGTTAACCAATCTTTTCTATCTGCTCCTCTTTCTTTTTATGTTATAATTGGAGAGTAAGTGTATTGTAGAAAGTTGGTAGATTATGAAACTTCCAAAAGAAGGCGACTTTATTACAATTCAGAGTTATAAGCATGATGGCCATCTGCACCGTACTTGGCGCGATACCATGGTACTAAAAACAACAGAAAACGCCCTCATTGGCGTCAACGACCACACACTAGTGACTGAGAGTGATGGCCGTCGTTGGGTAACACGTGAACCAGCCATTGTCTATTTCCATAAGAAGTATTGGTTCAATATTATCGCAATGATTCGCGATAATGGCGTATCTTACTACTGCAACCTAGCAAGCCCCTACTACCTAGATCAGGAAGCTTTGAAGTATATTGACTACGACCTCGATGTCAAAGTCTTTGCCGATGGGGAAAAGCGTCTACTGGATGTAGAAGAATACGAACGTCATAAAAAACAAATGAACTATTCCGAGGATATTGATTTTATTCTCAAGGAGAACGTCAAAATTCTAGTGGATTGGATCAATAATGGCCGAGGACCCTTTTCCCAATCCTACGTCAATATTTGGTACAAACGCTATTTAGAACTCAAAAATCGGTAAAGTTAGCCTTAGAGGCAGTGTGGGTTCCACCTGCCTCTTTTCCAACGAAAGGAGTCCCAATGCCTTTTTCTAATTCCAGCGAACGGTATGCCTCCTTTGGCATCGTCACAAGCCTTCCTTCCGAGCTCATTGATTCATTCTGGGTCGTCATTGATAACAATTTAACAGGAGTCTTTGATTTAGTCTCACCCCTGCATTTCAGAATTCTCAAAAATGCAGAGCAGAAAGTCACGCTAGAGTATAGAAGCTCACAAACAACTACTTGGATTCAATTCGATTTACCCTACCCCTTTAACCCCAACTACCCGAGGGAAGTATATATCGTTGAACAAAACAAGACTCAGGTCATTCTACTCCCAGATGAATTTAGCCTATAAAAAAGAAAAGGAGCAATTCCAAAATAGAATTGCTCCTTTTCTTTTTTATTCAGACTCCTGCGACACCTTGTCTTGAGGTTGGTAAGCAGCAATAATCTGAGCCACCAAGGGATGCCGAACAACATCTTGAGTTGTCAAATGAACAAATCCAATGGTTTTTAAGCCACTCAACTTATCCATAGCATCCAGTAATCCCGATCGTTGTCTATGGGGCAAGTCAATCTGACTAATATCCCCATTAATAATCATCTTCGAATTGAAGCCCAGTCGTGTCAAGAACATTTTCATCTGCATGACAGTTGTATTTTGAGCTTCATCTAAAATAACAAAGGCATCATCCAGAGTTCGGCCCCGCATATAGGCCAAGGGAGCAATCTCGATGACTTCTCGCTCCAATAAACGATTCGTTTGCTCTTTGCCTAGAATCTTATGTAAAGCATCATAAACAGGACGAAGATAAGGATCCACCTTCTCCTTGAGATCTCCAGGGAGAAATCCTAGACTCTCCCCCGCTTCTACAGCTGGTCGCGTTAAAATAATTCGCTTCACTTGCCCTCGCTTAAGAGCTCGTACAGCTAAGGCAACAGCTAAGAAGGTTTTCCCCGTACCAGCCGGTCCAATCCCAAATACAATATCCTGATATTTTACCGCATCTACAAAAAGTTTTTGCCCAGGAGTCTTAATCCGAATAGACTTGCCCTGAAAATCTGTTAAAACCTCCTCTTCATAGAGGGCCACAAATTGATGGAGGCGGTCTTCCTTAGACATATTCATGGCGGTTACCACATCCGTCAACGCAATCTGCATCCCACGATTCACCAAGACCTGAAGAGCCTGAATAATAGCCTTCGCCTCCAAAGCCTGCTCTTCATTTCCTAGAATCTGAACCCGCTCAGTCCGAGCGTGGATGACAACATCCAAATAATCCTCCAAAAGTTTCAGATTTCGTTCATTAGAACCAAATAAGAGCAACAGATCATCCGGATGATTTAAGGTTAACTCAGTCGAAAATTCTTGCAAATGATTCTCCTTTTTTGCTTCTTTCTATTCAGTATACCAAATTCCCAATTCCTTGTCTTTCCTCAATGAGATATATAGGTTTCCCAAATACGATCAAATTGACTTAAATTAAAGGCAAAAGAGGCTTCTTCCTCCAAATAACGGCTAATCTGATCAAAATCGCTACTTTGGCGGGGAAAAGCGGTATCCGTAAAGACCAATTCTGCCAAACTAGCAGCCTCCGAATCCAGCTTGGAATCCCGTTGTGTCATCAACCAATGGTAAAAGGATTTACGCATGGTCATCCTCCCCAATCCACTCTGTTCCCCATTCGTCCTGTTTGATATTACCATCTTTCATCAAGCCCCCTAACGCCTTCTTAAACTGCCCTTTAGAGATACCAAAGGTATCCTTAATAGCCTGTGGTGAAGATTTGTCGTTCAGGGTCATAAAACCACCATTTGACTGTAGGTACTGGGCAATCATTTGGGCATCATTTTCCAACATTTCATGAGAACGGGGTTTCAAAGACAAATTCAAGGTACGATCAACTTGCCGAAAACCAATCACACGAGCATTCAAAACCTGTCCCAAACGTGGTTCTGCAAAACGCTCCGACGGATGAATAAAGCCCAACATATTATTCTCAGGTAAGTATACAAAGGTACCACTCAACTTCAAACGGTACACAATAGCTGGTAGAGTCTGATTTTGCATATTATCATAGGCTGGACCTGCCAAACGCTGAAAATCTTCTGGGCTCGCTGGAATACCCCAAATCCGTTCCTTGTGATCAACTTCCAAACGGATATATAAACGATCCCCTTTCTTGGGCCATAATTCTTTCAACTCTGGAAGAATGTCCAAAGACACTACCACTTGCTTATCCGGAAGCCCCGTATCCACAAATACACCCAAGTCACGTCGAACCTCTGTCACTTCTCCCCAACCAAAGCTCGTACGATCAGCAGTCACGTCAATAGTCGTCAAGCGTCGCTTCTGCTTCATATCCACATAAGTAAAGCCCTTAACAGAATTCCCTAAAGCATACTCTCCTTCTGACTTATCGAGAGCATAGGTCTGCCCTTCCTTTTGAACAAAATAAAACTGATCATTCTCATCCGTAATAAGACCCACGATATACGTCGCTAATAAACTTTCCATAATTACTCCTTTTCAAAAAAAGGTTGGCACAGCCAACCTCTTCTCACGAACTCAGACTTCTAGGATCTCTTTTTCTTTCCCAGCTGTCATTTCATCGATCTTCTTAACAGCGTCATCTGTAACTTTTTGAATGTCTTTTTCTAGACCTTTCAATTCATCTTCTGTGATTTCTTTTGCTTTTTCTTGCTTTTTAGCTTCGTCCATTGCATCACGGCGGATGTTACGGATTGCAATTTTAGCATTCTCACCGACTTTTTTCACTTCTTTCGCCAAATCACGACGTGTTTCCTCTGTCAAAGCAGGAATCACCAAACGAATCACAGATCCATCATTTGCAGGTGTGATTCCAAGGTCAGAAGCATTCAAAGCACGCTCGATATCCTTCAACGAAGATTTATCAAATGGCGTCACCAAAAGAACACGAGCTTCTGGAATTGTGATAGAAGCAATTTGGTTTAAAGGTGTCTCTACACCATAATATTCCACACTAATGCGGTCCAATAAACTTGCATTGGCACGACCTGCACGAATAGCTGCAAATTCACGAGCAAGACTTTGATGAGATTGGCTCATCCGTTCTTGTGCTTTAGTTACGATTGTATTACTCATTCATTATTCTCCTTTTTGTGAGTTGTTCGAAACAGTTGTTCCGATTTGTTCTCCGAAGACAACGCGACGGATGTTCCCTGATTCGTTCATATTAAAGACCACTAGGTCAATGTCATTATCCATTGAAAGGCTGGATGCTGTAGAATCCATTACTGCCAATCCCTTATTCAAAAGATCCCGGTGAGTCAGTTCGTCAAACTTAATGGCATCAGCATTCTTCCGTGGATCGGCATTATAGACACCGTCTACACCATTTTTAGCCATCAAGATAGCCTCAGCTTCGATTTCCGCAGCTCGAAGAGCAGCTGTGGTATCCGTTGAAAAGTAAGGGGAACCCGTACCAGCTCCGAAAATCACAATCCGACCTTTTTCAAGATGTCGTAAAGCCCGTCCACGAACGAAAGGTTCTGCAACCTGGTTCATTGGAATGGCGGTTTGTACCCGTGTATCCACACCTGCTTGTTGCAAGGAATCTGCCATAACCAAGGCATTCATCACTGTCCCCAACATGCCAGTATAGTCCGCTTGCACGCGGTCCATACCTGCCGCTGCTGCCGGCTCACCTCGCCACAAATTACCGCCTCCGATAACCAGAGCGATTTCCACACCAGCAGCCTGAACTTCCGCAATCTCTGCTGCCATTTTTTGGACCGTTAAAATATCAATCCCGACACCCCGTTCACCCGCTAGAGCTTCACCGGATAGCTTAATCAAGACACGATTGTATTTAGGTTTCACCATCTTACCTCTCCTTTTTTCATCCTTACTATTCTACCATTATCCCAGTCAGAAAGTCAAAAACTAAAAAACAATCATATTAAGTCTGTGGGCAGAAAGTTGTTTGCAATAGTTTTCGTTCTAAATATCTCTAATAAGCAAGTTTTTATAGTAATAGAGGCTGTGATGATAACTAGCTCTACAAAATTAAATATCATCGCTAACGGTATTCTATCCACCCATTACAGTTAACAAAGAGCCCTAAAAAGGCCAAGTTCTATTTGATGACCCATCAACTTAGAACTTGACCCTATCTCTATTGATATGCTGCGCATTTCCAACACAGCTACTCCAATTCTTGAATCCTACTCGTCTTTATTCGTAGCGCAAAGCTTCAATCGGATTCAATTTAGAAGCTTTATTCGCTGGAAGCAATCCAAAAATAACACCGATCGTAATTGAAAAGAGAGTCGATCCAACAACGGATTGCATACTGATGACTGGAGGACCACCAAAGGCTGCATTGAGACTATCTCCAATCAAGAAAACAACTCCATAAGAAAGCGCAAGACCAATGAAACCTCCAATAAGGGTAAGAACCACTGATTCTACCAAGAACTGCGTTAGGATGTTTCGACGCGTTGCTCCCAAGGCTTTCCGCAGACCAATTTCTCGAGTCCGCTCTGTTACCGATACCAACATGATATTCATGACACCGATACCACCTACCAATAAGGAGATACCTGCAATCGAACCGATAACCAACTGCATAATTCCCACTTGTTGCTGGATATTTGCTAATTGCTCTGCAATATCCAGCACTTGATATTCTCCTTGTCCAGGACGAACAAGTTGGGTCAGTCGACGGGCCGCCGCCGCCCCAATTTCCAAAGAGCGATCCACATCTTCTACACCGATGACAATGAACTGAATTTCAGGAACAGAAAACTCTGCAGCCAACTGAGTATTAGTCATCAGTAATTGCCCATTCGGATATTGATACTGGGCGGTAAAATCATTCTTATCATAGTCAAATACGCCCATAATCCGATAGTTGTTCCCTTGAATTTTGATAAGCTGGTTCAAGGCATTCTCCGGATTATCAAAAAGTTTATTGGCTAACGTTTTATCTAATAGTACAACCCGAGCAAACTGCTCATAATCGGCTACTACAAAATTCCGGCCAGCAAGAACTTGGTATTTTTGAGACTCAAAGTAAGAGTCTGAAATCCCTGTAAGCGTCGCTCCCTTAACATTCTTACTCTCGTAAGAAACGGTTGCACTCGCTGAGTTCGAAATTAGATATTTGGTAACTCCTGGAATATTCAATAAGTCAGCAATCTGATTTTCTGCTACTTCAGGTTGTGGAGGGAGCCCTCCCTCCATCAATTCATTCTCAGCTTCCAATACTTCTTGGCTGCTAACAATTCCACTCCCGTCTTTGGATTTAATGGGAGAATAATTGATTTGGACATTTTGTTGTGAAGAAGCCAAGCTCTTGGTAAAGGCCTTGTTCATCCCATCTCCAAAAGCCATGATCAATACAACCGCTGAAACCCCGATAATAATTCCCAACATGGTCAAGAAGGACCGCATTTTATGAGATCGGATAGAGGCAATGGCAAATTTCCAAGTTTCCATTACAGACCTCCTTCCTTAGCTGAATCCTGTGTAATACGTCCATCACGGATAATAATCTGACGGCTTGCATAAGCGGCAATCTCTGGTTCATGGGTAACCATAATAATCGTCTTACCTTCTTTATTCAAATCGGTTAACAATTCCATGATTTGATCCCCAGTCTTGGTATCAAGAGCTCCCGTCGGCTCATCCGCCAAGATAATCGCTGGCTCATTGGCTAAGGCTCGAGCAATCGCCACCCGTTGTTTTTGCCCACCAGACAATTCTGACGGCAAATGTTTCATCCGCTCAGCTAGATCCACCTTTTCCAAATAATATTTAGCCGTCTTTAACCGTTCACGTGCATTTTTTCCAGCATAGATTAGCGGCAGTTCAACATTTTGAAGGGCTGTTAATTTTGATAGAAGAAAAAATTGTTGAAACACGAAACCAATTTGGTGATTTCGAACATGGGCTAATTTATTCCCCGAAAGACGGGCAACTTCCTGACCTTCCAAGTCATAGGACCCTTTTGTCGGTTGATCCAGAAGACCAATAATGTTCATAAGGGTTGACTTCCCAGAACCTGAAGGTCCCATGATCGCCAAAAATTCTCCTTCTTCAACATCTAAATCGATGTCTTTGAGAACCTGAAGAACCTGATCCCCATTACGGTAAGATTTTTGGAGTCCTCTGATTTTAATGAGATTCGCCATCCTTATCGACCTCCTGACCTTGCTTGATCTGATCATCAGGATTAGTAATGACCTGCTCGCCTTCTTTCAGACCTGCAGAAATTGCTTGGTTTTCCGCATCTGCACTACCAATGGTAACTTGAACTTTCTTGGCTTTACGATCCTTACCAACAACCCAAACATAGTGTTTTTCACCTTCTGTCACCAGTGCTGTGATTGGAACCACTGTTTGCTTGCCTTCATTCTGAACTTCCATGCTAACATTGAAGCCTTGCTTCAACTCAGAAGCGTCTGAATTGATAGTAACATTGTAAGGATATTTAGCTCCGGCATCTGTTGGATTCGCCGCTGCTGCACTACTATCCCCACCGTTTTTAGGATAGTTTGAAATGTAAGAGAACTCGCCCTCCCAAGTCTTACCAGGGAAAACTTTAGAAGTGATTTTGACCTTCTGTCCCTTAGTAATGTTTGGAAGAGTATATTCTGTCACATCACCTTTAACTTGCAAGCCATCTTCGCTCACAATATGCACCAAGACCTGACCTGCTCCTGTTGCTGATTTTGCCACATCTCGATTCACTTCAACAACAGTCCCTTCAATGTTAGAGTAGACAGTCGTTGCGTTCAACGTGTTTCCTGCTTTTTCAAGACCTGCTACCGCATCCTCACGACTATCATACAAATCATACAGAGAATTTTGAGCATTCTGTTGAGCTGCACCCGTAGCCGCACTATAACCATAACCTGCGCTAAGATCATTAGAATCTGTGGCTGTAGCAGCTCCAGCTGAGCCAGTAGCTGCATCAATCCCATAAACCTCAGCTGTATAAATTTGACGGTCAACTTTATTAACAGCCCGCTGTGCTATATCATAATCCAATTGAGCATTTTGACTTTGATACTGTACCAATGGTGTTCCAACACCGACATAATCTCCAACATTCACCAAGACATCTTGGAGATCTCCCTTACCAGCATCTAAGTAAACATATTGTTCACGATTAGCCGCAATCTGACCTGTTAGAAGGGTATTGGAAGCAACATTTCCAGACTTTACCTTAGCAATCTGATAACCAGATTGTGTCTGCTCGACATCACCGGAGAAACTATTTAGTAGCATTCCTCCAACAGCAAAAACAAGAACAGCTGCACCTGCCCCCATGGCAATCTTACCCTTGCTAAGATTTTTTTTATCAAAGGAGAATTTTTTCATCGTATTCCTCTTTCTTAATTCTTAAATGCCTCTACTAATACTTGAAATTCCTCATTCGTCAATGTAATCCCCTTGCCCATCTTTTGATGATCCGGACTCCATGTTCGTAAATCAAATTTCGCAGGTGCACCATTAAAGCTCACCCGATTCAATTCCTTTGTCCACCCTTTTTCATTGGTTGATAGGACCAGTAATTTTTCTTCTATTTCAAATGTAAACTCAGCCATTGCGCCTCCCTTTTTGAATAATAGTACATCTATTTTACACTATTTTCTACTAAAAATTAAATAATATGGGAAAAATTCCCCTCTTACAATATTGTAAGAAAAGATTAAAATCGTTATAATAGAATAAAAACGAATAAAAGGGGGAGAATCCATGTCAACATTATGGAATGCAATTAAGCAACAAATGACTGATTTTCTGGAAGCCGGGGATGCTAAAGACAAGACTCATAAACAGTTAGCAGATATTCAATCCCAATTACAAAGAGCTCAAAATCAGAAACAGACGGTCTTGATTATCTACGGTAAAAAACACGTTACCGGTACCATTCTTAAAATGAATCCAGATCAAAACCAACTCATTGTCAATAGCCTTCCCCACAAGGTCTCAACGATTATCCCTTTACAAGAGATCCGTCGGGTAAGTCCTGTTCCAAGAGAAATCCATAACAGCCATCAACATTAGACATGGAACAAATCACCTCAATACCCTTTTTCATGATTGACTGATTCCCGTATTGTCATTGTTTTGTAATGTAAGAGTCTTTGAAAATGTGGTATTCTATATAGTGATTTGCACAAGGAGAGATTATGCCCGTAAGAGAAAATGTGTTACGTGACCAAGAGGTCCTCCGTAACCCCCAACAACCCGTCGAAAGTCCCTTTATACAATATGAACCTGAACAAGATCAGGATGTCTTAGAGAACCGCTACGAATTTTACTACTTTGCAAATCTAGCAATCTTCTCTCTCACAACTATCCTCTTCAGCTTCATCTTCCTTTCCTTGGAAGTGGCCTCTGTTTGGTCTATCTCCGGAGGAATCCTTATTAGCCTAGCCACTTTACAAGCTAGTCGCTATGTGAGGAAGTATCATAAAAATAAATCTAAGGTACGCTAACAACGTACCTTATTTTTTTGAAATCAAATTCCTTGCATTTATCACTAATTAGTTATAAATTAGTTTCAAGTGAAGAACATGAAAGGAGATCTCAACGATGAACATTGAACTAGGAATCTCAACATTTGGTGAAACAACACCACTCGAAGGAAGTCAGCAGACCTTCTCACATCCTGAACGTATTCAACAACTGGTCAAAGAAATAGAACTAGCTGATAAAGTCGGCTTAGATGTCTACGGAATTGGTGAGCACCATCGGGATGATTTCGCTGTTTCTGCACCAGAAATCATCCTTGCAGCTGGTGCTGTTCGTACCAAACAGATTCGGCTTACCAGCGCCGTCAGTATCCTCTCCAGTCTAGACCCGATTCGTGTCTACCAACAATATGCTACCATCGATGCACTCTCCAATGGGCGCGCTGAAATCATGGCCGGACGTGGCTCCTTCACGGAATCCTTCCCCCTCTTCGGTCAAGACCTCAGAGATTATGATAGTCTTTTTGATGAAAAATTAGATTTACTTCTCTATGCCAATCAAGAAACCAAACTAAAATGGCATGGCCATCACACCCAAAGTATTGAGAACCGTGAGGTCTATCCACGCGCCGTCCAAGAGCAACTTCCGATTTGGGTAGCAACCGGTGGCAATGTTGAATCTACCGTTAAAATTGCCCAAATGGGACTTCCGATTGTCTATGCCATTATCGGTGGCCAACCAAGCGCCTTCAAACCTCTTATTAACGCCTACAGGACTATTGGGAAAGAGAACGGCTTCAAGGCCCAAAACCTAAAAGTCGGAGCTCACTCTTGGGGATTCATCATGGAGGACGGCGAAGAAGCTCGCAAACGCTACTTCCACCCAACAAAACAAGTCGTTGACGCCATCTCCAAAGACCGCCCACACTGGACACCACTCAGCTATTCCCAATACCTTCAACAAGTTGGACCAGATGGAGCTATGTTTGTCGGCAACCCCGACCAAGTAGCTGAAAAGCTCATCCAAATGATTGAAGAACTTGGTCTCAACCGCTTCATGCTCCATCTTCCCCTCGGCTCTATGCCCCATGAAGATGTTCTTAAAGCCATCGAACTCTTTGGGACAAAAGTTGCTCCAAAAGTCCGTGCCTACTTTGCAGATAAATAATTCTACAGAAACAACTATATTCCCAACCATTCCTTTGAGGCTGGGCAAAACTAACAATTTCTGGCTTCGCTTGAAGCTTGAATAGATAAAAATAGGCTCTATCATTTCCATAGTGGCTAGCAACCCACTGTAGAAATAATAGAGCCATTTTCTCTTATCCTAAATCCTCACCATTTGTAGCGATGACTTGTTTGTACCAGTTGAAAGATTTTTTCTTAGAGCGTTTGAGAGTTCCTCCACCCTCGTTGTCCCGATCAACATAAATAAAACCGTAGCGTTTCTTCATTTCACCGGTTCCTGCTGAAACAAGGTCAATACACCCCCAAGTGGTATAACCAAGAAGTTCTACACAGTCTTCAACAATTGCATCACGCATAGCTGCAATATGTTGGCGAAGATAGTCAATGCGATAATCATCTTCAACATATCCCTTTTCATCTGGTATGTCAACCGCACCTAAGCCATTTTCAACAATGAACATAGGTTTTTGATAACGATCCCAAATTGTATTGAGAGTGATGCGTAGTCCCAGTGGATCAATCTGCCAGCCCCATTCGGAAGCTTCCAAATAGGGATTTTTGATGGAAGCAAAGATATTTCCTTGCGTCTTTTCATTCACTTCTGGATCTCCAGAAGCTACTCGGCTTGAGTAGTAAGAGAAGGAGATGAAATCAACTGTGTAGTCTCGCAGTAAGGCCAGATCTTCATCTGTCATTTCTACATCAATCCCCAAACGCTCCCATTTCTTCTTGGCATAATTTGGATACTCTCCACGGGCTTGTACATCGATGAAGAAATAGTTTTCACGATCTTCTTGTAGGGCTGCCCAATAGTCTCGTGGATGGGCTGTGTTTGGATAATATTGTCCCGCAGCCAACATACAGCCGACCTTGTTTTCTGGATCAATTTCGTGGGCCAATTTCGTTGCAATAGCCGATGCGACCAATTCATGGTGAGCTGCTTGGTATTTAACTTGTTCCTGATTCTCCCCCTCCTCGAAGTAGAGACCTGCCCCCATAAATGGGGCGTGGAGAATCATGTTGATTTCGTTAAAGGTTAGCCAGTATTTCACCAGACCCTTGTAGCGCGTGAAGAGGGTTCGACAAAGCCGTTCGTAAAACTCTAGCATCTTGCGGTTTCGCCAGCCCCCATACTCTTCAATCAAGTGCATTGGGCAATCAAAATGGGTGATGGTTACCAAGGGTTCAATTCCATGTTTGTGGCACTCTTTGAAGAGTTTTTCATAAAATTCCAAACCTTTTTCATTCGGCTCGAGTTCGTCTCCTTTGGGGAAAATCCGAGACCAGGCAATGGACAGGCGGTAGGTCTTAAAGCCCATCTCTCCAAAGAGAGCGATGTCCTCTTTAAAATGATGATACATATCGATGGAGTCTTGAGCTGGGTAAAAGTACCCTTCCTCAAAAGTAAACATCTTGCGCTGACCTGCGATAATCGAAAAGCGCTCTTCTCCAATGGGAACAACATCCACATTGGCTAAACCGCGGCCATCGACATTATAAGCTCCCTCACATTGATTGGCAGCCGTAGCACCACCCCACAAAAAATCTTTTGGAAAACGTACCATAATGAAAGCTCCTTTTCTTAGCGGTTAACAATATTTGATACAAAGTCAAGAATGGTTCTACGTCCACCCTTGCTTTCTCTCAATCCCTTACTTACAATACTCGGTGTTTCAATGCACCGATCGTCCTCAGCAGGCATCTGACTATAAAGATGGAAAAGATCTGTTTCTGCTGTATCACCTTGAAGAACAAATATCTTCTCGATTTTATCCTGATCCAAGCACTGATCTACTTTCTTCTGGAAGCCCAAACCTTTACCCATGACGATAATTTCGCAACCTTGTGAATCCAAGGCTTGGACTACATTATTGTTATAGACTTTCACAATTTTCATATTGCCCTACCTTTGTACCAGCTTTCCGTCAAACCTGTGAGCAGCAAAAAAACCTAAATCCATCACCAAAGAGGCCTGTCTCCAAACTCCTGATTTTGATTTAGGTTTTGCCTGCATTTCAGTAACAATCCTAATTCTAGTCTAACAAATTGATTACGCTTTCGCAAGAGCTTCCTTTCCATTTTTATCCTAGAAAAGCACAAGGAGTCAGGCTAACAGTGGAGCTATTCCCCCTCCATCTATCTTGTTTCAGTTAACTCCATTTTCTTTTTTAAAAGAAAAAATCAATTAAGTGATACTATCTATATGTTTGCATGATAAAATGAAGGTAGCACTGGAAGAAAGGGAGAACTATGATTACTTACCACCAACTAGAATTCCCCGCAATCGGGGAGAATCGAACTGTTCGGGTCTATCTTCCGAACAATTATGAAACTCAGGACACTTCTTATCCGGTTATGTACTTCTTCGATGGTCACAATCTTTTCTTCGATCAAGAAGCGACCTATGGGGAATCTTGGCAACTAAAAGAGTTTCTGGATCACTGGAGCAAAGATATGATTGTCGTTGGGATTGAACCTGGTCATGAGAACAACCAACGATTGGAAGAATATTCACCTTACAATATAGGCGGCGAATTCTTTGCAGGCTCCATTCAAGGACGTGGAGAAGCCACAATGCAATGGCTCGTGAATCAGGTAAAACCATTTATTGACCAAACCTATCGGACTTATCCTGACCGACTCAATACCGGAATTGCTGGTTCCTCTATGGGAGGACTCATGACTCTCTACGCAATCTCCCACTACAATCACATCTTCTCCAAAGCGGCTGCCCTATCCTCTGCAATCTTTAAGCCCCTCTACCAAGAACTCGATCAAGCAATAATCGATAGTAATACACGTGTCTATATGGCTTGGGGGACTAATGAGATCGGCTTAGACCTAACCGCTGGAGATGAAATCTGGTCTAATCCCTTTGCCCAAATCCATCTTCACTTGGAAGCTAGCTTCCAGCACTCAGGTGCCAGCACCTACCTTTACCCTCAAATTCACGGTCGCCATCGTGAAAGCGACTGGGCTCAACAAGTCCCTCTGTTTATGGACTTTCTTTGGATGAGATAAGGAGAATCCTATGAAAAAGAATCGTTTCCTTGGCTTACTTGGCCTCCTTCTAAGTCTTGGTCTCGGATTGGGAATGCTCAATCCAATCAATTCTGACTGGACTGACTTTACAAGTTCTATCGTCTACGCAGACGAAGAAACGGACAAACTGCTACCTTTCAAAGGTAAAAAACAAATTCATCTACAGGATTGGGATGCTCTAGGGCGTGCTCAAGCAGCCCATATCCAATTAAAAGAAGGAGATCAACCCACTAAAAAACGAACTGGGAAAATCACCTTTGACCCCGTGGGTTGGCATAACTATAAATTTTATTTTGGAGATGGTAGTCAACAAGCTTGGCTTATGAATCGAGGCCATTTAATAGGCTACCAATTCAGCGGTCTGAATGATGAAGGACGAAACCTGGTTCCTATGACCACCTGGCTCAATGCTGGAAACTACAAAGGAACTGACGAGTCAAATCCTGACAGCATGCTCTATTATGAAAATCGTCTGGATTCCTGGCTAGCCACTCACCCCAACTACTGGCTCGACTATAAGGTCACTCCACTCTATACCGGTGATGAACTCATTCCTCGCCAAATTGAACTCCAATATGTTGGTCTAGATGACAAGGGCCAAAAGCTCGAGATTACCCTTGGTGGAAAAGAGACTAAGGACTCCCTCGGAATTACACATGTTGTCTTAGACAATACATCACCAAATGCAGACATTGACTATACAAGTGGAACTGCCATCAACACCGTTGCTTCTGCCAGTCAGCAAGCTGCCGAAAAACAAAGAGCTGCCGAAGAAGCTGCAGCAGCCAAAGCCCAAGCCGAAGCTGAAGCTCAAGCTCGAGCTCAGGCGGAAGAACAAGCTCGTCTTCAAGCGGAAGCGGAAGCCCAGGCAGCAGCCCAAGCACAAGCTGAGGCAGCAACCCAAGCAGCACCAGAAGTTACTGCTGGTGGAGGCTATACCAGAGATGCCCGCGGTCGTTGGCATCGTCCCAACGGTCAGTATGCATCCAAAGCTGAAATTGCTGCGGCAGGACTTCCTTGGTAATCCCATAGCAACCTCCTTCCTTTTTCTCAGGAAAGGAGGTTTTTTAGCGCTCAAAATTGTGCTAAAATAAGAAAGATTTTGTGTACGAAAGGAGCCTTATGAAGTTCTATTCTTATGACTATGTTTTGAACCAAATTCGTCAAGATAATTGGCTTTTAGCCGCTTTCTTTATCGCCCTACTACTGATTTTGGCCTACACCGCCTTTCTAGCCTACCGGGATAAACGAGATTCCAAATACCGTGAGCTGGTCATTATCCTAGGGCTCATCCTGCTCGTTTCTGGTTTATCAGGATTTGAAAGTTTACAAGCCAGTAGTCAAACCAATAACCAGTATCGAACATCTGTTCATTTCATTGAAAAAATATCCAAGACTTTAAAAGTCAAGCCCAAACAAGTATATATCAACACATCGGCAGATACAAATGGCACTCTATTGTATGTCGAAGGCCAATTTTACCGAGCGATTGCTGGTAGTGAACCAGAGACCTATCTCTTGGAAAAAATGGACCTGCACTCTTTTGATTTAGAACTAGTAGAGGTAGCACAATGAATTTTCTATATTTAGATGTCACGATTAAATTGGCAATCGGACTGTTAACATTAATTGTCGTCATCAATATTTCCGGCAAAAGCAATCTTGCTCCCAATTCTGCCACAGATCAGATTCAAAACTATGTACTTGGGGGAATCATCGGTGGAGTTATCTACAATCCCTCTATCTCTCTCCTCCAATATGTCATCATTCTTATGATTTGGACTATTTTAGTCCTTAGTCTCAAGTGGTTAAAAACTCATAACCATGCCATTAAACAAATCATTGATGGACAACCACGGATTCTCATCCAAAAAGGACAAGTAGATGTGGAAGCTTGTCGAGCTGCAGGACTCACTGCTGCGGATTTAACCCTCAAACTTCGAGGACAGGGAATTTTTAGGATTGCCGATGTCAAAAGAGCTGTTTTGGAACAAAACGGCCAACTCATTGTCGTTCAGGCAGGAGAAGCCAATCCCAAATATCCGGTCATTACAGATGGTGTTGTACAAGTCGATATCCTGGAATTACTAGACAAGAATTCCGAATGGCTTCAGGAACAGCTGAACTCCCTTGGTTATACGGAAACTTCACAAATTTTCTTAGCAGAGTATGACCACAGTCAACTAACTATTATCACTTACGAATCCTAGAAAGGAAAACTAATGTCATCACTTATTCACCACAAACGGGTCGAATTTACTGAACTTTTTTATGACCTCGTTTTTGTTTTTGCTATTTCTAAAATGACAGGACTAATCCATCATTTAGATGATGGTATACTTCCATTTTTTCATTTTGTAACCTTTCTCACAGCATTGATTCTTTTGGTAAATACCTGGATGGTTCAAACAATCTTTACCAACCGGTATGGAAAGAACTCTCTCTTTAATATGCTGATCATGTTTGTCGATATGGGACTATTGATGCTAATCTCTAATTCTTTCACGACTAATTGGCAGGGAATTTTTCATAACTTTTCTCTGATCGTCAGCCTTCTATCAGGAACCTTGTTCCTTCAATACGCAGTTCAATATATACAGAGTAAGACGGAGCCAGATCGGCAGCTCATCAAATCATTTTTATACATGCTTGGTATTCGAACTGGCGGAGTCTTCATCGCATCCTTACTCCCATATAAGATTGGCATCGGAATCTATTTTGCAGCAATTTTCATTTCCTTTATCATGCCAATTTTCACTAGAAAATCCATGTCCCAAGTACCTATAAACTTTCCACATCTTGTGGAAAGGATTGCGCTTCTGGTTATCATTACCTTTGGTGAAATGATTGTCGGAATTGCAGATTTTTTCCAAACGGATACCTTTGGACTCCATTCGATTCTCTTCTTATTTATGGTGGTTCTTCTCTTCCTCATTTACTTTGGGGAATTCGACCATGCCCTCGATGAAAGTCTAAATACTTTGGGCTTGCGATTGATTTATAGCCACTACCTTATTTTTTCTGGAATTCTCATGCTTACCGTCTCCATGACCTTCCTCACTGAACATGAGGCGAATCATCTATTTGTAGTTGTTTTTCTCTATACGGGACTCTTCGCCTTTTTACTCGCAATCATCTTGAATGGTGGTTACAATAAACCTGCCTACAAGTGGACCCGCTCCTACCGCATCGTTTATTGGAGCTTGTTCGGTCTAGGACTTCTTGGGAGCTTGCTCTTTGCCAACTCCCCACTTATGGTGACCATCATTACGACGGCAACAATCTTCCTTATCTGGATCCACTTCATTCGTTTTTATATAAAAAATCACCGCCAATCCAATGACTCCCATGAACTCCATTGGATCTAAAGCAAAAGGACCTCGAGAGGTCCTTTTTATAATGGCAACAGCAACTGAGGATGACCAGATAATCTGAATCAATTTTCAGACCTCTTCTCTCCTTGCCGCAATTCTGTATAGTAGTTGATGACTACACCCGACAAGGCCGCAAAGAAAATCATCCCATAAACTGTTAAAAAGACACAGAGCCAGCGGCCCAAAAACGTAACTGCTTGATAATCTCCGTAACCAACCGTTGTGGAAGTCACGAAAGCAAACCAAACACCATCCCAATACTGTTGGATACCAGGCTCTAAAATCATTAAGAAAAAGCCCGCCATAAATAAGAATCCCGCAAAAGATAAGGCGAATTTTGTAAAACCTGTGTGGTGGATGATTTTGATTAAAATATTTAATCGCTTCATTTCTCACTCCCCATTTCCGCAATGCGCTTAGCAGTCTCTGCAACTGGAAGTCCGATAATCGTATGCACATCACCAGCCACATAATCAATGAAACGTGGATCTAGATCCTGAAAACCATAAGCTCCAGCCTTATCCATTGGTGATTCAGATGCCAAATAATCTTGAATAACTGGCTCTAATTCTGGATAATAATCCACAAAACGGATATCAGCTACCGTATAGAATACATCCAAAGAATCGCCCTGTTTGAGACAAACGCCCGTCACAACCTGGTGGGTCTGTCCAAAATAGGAGCGAAACATCGTATTAGCTTCCTTACGATCTCTTGGTTTATTGTAGATTGTCTCCCCAAATACAACCATAGTATCCGCAGAAATACTTAGGATAGTCGGATCTGTCACCTCAACTGTTTGTGCTTTCGCTAATGCCAAGTCACAACACGTTCTCCCTGCCCGCTCCAAGAAAGAAAAAGCTTGAAATTTATTCATAGAATCTCTCTCGATAGTTCTTTCATCCACTTCCACTCCAACAATCTTAGGGGAAAGAAAAGCTAAGAGTTCTCGCCGTCTTGGAGACTGACTCAACAGATAGATTTCCTTTGGTTTGGAGAATTTTCCTGACAATTGGTATTGAATTGTATAAGTCATTACATCACCTTTCACTTATTTTTCAGCCCATTATAACAGCTCCCTGATGGGCTTTGGGGAAATTTTTTAGAGGTATTTCTATCTTCGTTCCATAAAGTTTTTCAGATGAAAAATCGCAAACACCTCGTATTGACGCCCGTTTATCCCCCATTATACCAACAAAGCCCTATATTTGCTATACTAGTAAAAAACGAACAGAGGTGAAGCATGCTCCAACAAATAGAATTCCATTCTCCGCTAGGAAAGCTAATTCTAGTCGCAGATGATCATAATCTTCATGGTATCTGGTTTAAAGATCAGACTTACTTTGGAGCAGGCTTTGACCTCAATACCATTCCCAAAGGAAACAATGCTATCTTAGAACAAGGTATCGATTGGCTAAACACTTACTTCGCCCATAAAAATCTAAGTCCACATACGCTTCCCCTAGCACCAAAGGTCACTCCTTATCGGCAAGAAGTCTTAAAACTCCTGTTAGAAATCCCCTATGGACAGACTCGAAGTTATCTAGATTTAGCTCAGAGCTTCGAGAAAAAAACAGGTCGTCCCACTTCTCCCCGTGCCATTGGCGGTGCAGTCGGTCATAATCCTATTAGCATCATAATCCCCTGCCACCGTATTCTAGGTCATGATGGTAGTCTCACTGGCTATGCCGGTGGGATTGAACGGAAAATTTGGCTTCTAGAGCATGAAGTAGCAGACTCCACTATTTTTTAAATATTAGACCGTCTAATCTCCAATCATTCCTATTTATTAAAACAGATAGGGATACGAGGAAAAGAACCCTCCATTACTATCCCAAGACTATGGAAACCTACCAAATTAGAAAAACAAGGTAGCGAATTCCCTTGCTTTAACCAAGAAAATCATTTATTAACAACTACTATGTTCTACAACCCACTGTCCCTCCAAAGAAATACAAATTCAAAGAATGATCACTCACTAAAAATTAGAGGCTGGTACTTGATACCAGCCTCTTTCTGTTTGTTTAAAGGAGGAAAATCTTCGAAAGGCTACTCTGATTTTTTCCGTCTGCCTTTCACGCTACCTAGTGTTGCTAATAGAGTAACACCTGCTGCACTAAGCATGTAACTAGAATCTGTACCAGTATTTGGAAGAGATTCTTGACCTTGTCCCTCCATCGCCCTTGTATTCACAAAATCTTTGGAGCTAGCTAGACCTGCTGCTTGTTGACTAGAAACTCCTGGCTTCTGATTAACCATCGGACGAGCAACTTCCGGCTTAACTTGTTTCAAAAGTGCTGGATCTAGTGTTGCTAACTCTTTTTGCGTACCGTCGCCAACTACACCAGACTCTTTCAAATTGTTTACGTCATAGCTTGGACGGGTAGTTTGCGTACCATCTCCTAATACGCTAGACTCCTTCAAATTGTTTACGTCATAGCTTGGACGAGCAGTTTGTGTACCGTCTCCAACTACACCAGACTCTTTCAAATTGTTTACGTCATAGCTTGGACGAGTAGTCTGTGTACCGTCTCCAACTACACCAGACTCTTTCAAATTGTTTACGTCATAGCTTGGACGAGTAGTCTGTGTACCGTCACCTAATACGCTAGACTCCTTCAAATTGTTTACGTCATAGCTTGGACGGGTAGTCTGTGTACCGTCACCTAATACGCTAGACTCCTTCAAATTGTTTACGTCATAGCTTGGACGAGTAGTCTGCGTACCTTCACCTAATACGCTAGACTCTTTCAACTTATTGGCGTCATAGCTTGGACGAGTAGTCTGCGTACCTTCACCTAATACGCTAGACTCTTTCAACTTATTGGCGTCATAGCTTGGACGAGTAGTTTGCGTACCGTCGCCAACTACACCAGACTCTTTCAACTTGTTAGCGTCATAGCTTGGACGAGTAGTTTGCGTACCGTCGCCTAATACGCTAGACTCTTTCAACTTGTTAGCGTCATAGCTTGGACGAGTAGTTTGTGTACCGTCGCCAACTACACCAGACTCTTTCAACTTGTTAGCGTCATAGCTTGGACGGGTAGTCTGTGTACCGTCGCCAACTACGCTAGACTCTTTCAACTTGTTTACATCATAGCTTGGACGGGTAGTCTGTGTACCGTCGCCAACTACACTAGACTCCTTCAAATTGTTTACGTCATAGCTTGGACGAGTAGTCTGCGTACCTTCACCTAATACGCTAGACTCTTTCAACTTGTTGGCGTCATAGCTTGGACGAGTAGTTTGCGTACCGTCGCCAACTACACCAGACTCTTTCAACTTGTTAGCGTCATAGCTTGGACGAGTAGTTTGCGTACCGTCGCCAACTACACCAGACTCTTTCAACTTGTTAGCGTCATAGCTTGGACGAGCAGTCTGTGTACCGTCGCCTGTCACTTGCCCCTGTTTTAACACTAACTGATTCAATGCCTGAACCAAAGAAGTTAATTCTTGGTCTAATTGGGATTGTTGACCACGATGGTGGTTCCATTGAACAGCCTTGAAGGCTTCAACAAAGGTAGCAAGACTTTCTGGTGTATAGACAGAGAGATCTTTTGGTACTTGAGCTAATAAAGAATTGATTGGGCCGTAATCTGCCAAGAAGTAAGTCGGATGTTTATCTGCCAAAGCCTTCATCAATTGTTTAGCCAATTCTGGGCGATATTCACGACTCGGATCATCCGCCCAAATAGCAACCATACTACCAATACTTGGTACCTGAGCCCCTTTAGTTTTCGGAATAGAATTGAGGTGAACGTTCTCAACTCCTTCCAAGGCTTGATCTAAATTATACCAACCACTCTGAGCCTTATCACGACCAACGATATAGTACCAAGCATCATTGGTATTCAGGATAGCATGCCCTTTATCTGAGAGGAACTTGGAAGAGGCCACATCATAACCATTCCAACCACCTGTCCACATGGATACAATAATATCCTTATCAAATTGGCCTGCACTTTCCTTTTGATTGTAGTAAATACCATCATTAAAGGCCATCGGTTTGAGTCCATGACTCTTCACAATTCGAGCCAAGTCGTTAGCATAAGCTACAAAGCGCTGGTAACCATCTTTTGGATAGTCCTTACCAGCCACAACAGATGGATCACCTTGTAAAATCCGCCAACCTTTAGCCGCATTTGTAACATCATTAGCAAATTCGTCCAAACCAATATTAAAGATTTCAACCTTACCACTGAAGTAAGCTGCATACTTATCAATTAATGCCTTAGTAAAGGCAACTGCCTCCTCATTGGTAATATCCACTGTCCGAGCTGAAGAGAGACCATCAAATCGGAAATTAGGATTATCAATCCCCAATTCAGTCATTGCCACCAAGATGGCATCCATATGTCCCGGACTATTGATTACTGGGATGACCTTTAAATTACGCATTTTCGCATAATCCAGCAATTCATCCATTTCTTTTTGGGACAAAGCCGAACCGTTCGGATCTTTGTAGTAATGATCATTCCCCACTTGGATTGCATCCTTAACCGCTTGACTAGCATAGGATTGGCCATTGACAGTTAGGCTCATATCGTCCAGAAGGAAACGGAGACCATCATTTCCCAAAAGAAGGTGGAAATCTGTATAACCATAGCGATTCGCTGCATCCATTAAATCTTTTAGCTGATCGACAGAGAAGTACTTGCGACCAGCATCAATAGAGATCACTTTTTTCAGAGCAAGACGCTCTTCTTGCTCCTTAACAGCGAGGGCTACTGGATCTGTGGTTCTATCTTCCCGTACCCGTAACTCACTAGCAGCCATAAAGGTATTCGCTCGACCACCATCACCAACAGTCGCCAAAGCCTTAAGTTTCACATAGCGGGCCGCAGTCGGTTTGAAGGTGGCTTCTTCCCACTCACCTGTATTTTTAAAGGAGCCTGTACCAGCTAAATCCCAAGATTGATTATCCAGACTAGTGTAGATTTCATAAGTTCGAACCTTACCATTGCTACCGCCATCAGACCGACTCCAGTAAGCCAAGCCATCCAAGGTACGAACCTTACCTGTATCAATCGTTACCCAAAGATCCTTACGAGGACTGCCATCCCAAGAACTATGCCAAATCGTGGACGGATCTCCATCCAAGAGGTTCTCAGCCGCATTTTCTGCTCCAGCCTGAAGAGAGCCTGGAATAGCCTGCGTTTCGATGCGTGGAACATAGGCTTCAGATAAGCCACTCTCTGGTACCTGTCCTCCTGGAGTAATCAAGTGAGCATATTTAACTGCTAAACTATCTGCCGCACGATTCAAACGGTTCACTTCAGCTTCCACACGTTCATCTTGATCTGCACCTCGTGATTCCGCTGCTCCATAAGGATTTGTTCGACCATACTCACGGGCTACAGATGAGAACAATTTCTCCACATCTTGGGCAGCTTCTGGAGATAGAGACTTGAGATAGGCTAATTTTTCAATTTGTCGTTTCGCTAACTTCAGCTGCTCAAAACGTGGACTAGTCCGAGGTGTTTCGTCACCCCCCTTATCCCCTGGGTAAACCAAGAACGTATCTCCACTCTCCCACCACCAGTGGTCAATATTTTTGAGTGGATCTTTCACCCAAGCATCATAGGCCCAACGGAGATAGCCGTCAAGTCCAAGAGATGCTGCATACCAAAGTGTCCAAGCACTTTCTACAGGAGCACTACGAGCTACGGAGTTCGGATAGTCACCTACAGCCGTGTAAAGAGTTGTTGTAAAACCTTTTTGACGACGATCTTCCGCCAATTGTCTCACCAAACTTGGATCTTGAATATGAGCTAGGTTGATGGAAATGTCCTCGATATGATTGAGGATTTCCGCTTTTTCCGCCGAATAATTCATGGCGGCACTGAGTTTTAGCCGTTTTCCATCTTTATTCTTAAATTGATTCACCAATTCAAGAACATGTTCCATATCTGCAATTGGACGCTCATCCATAGAGAGGAAGGCTTTATCAAACCAGGATTTCTGATCCAAATGTTGGATATAAGCTGTCAAAAATTGTCCCCAGATATCCTTCCATTCCGCACTACCCGTTGGTAATTTAACCTTCTTCATCTGATTACTTGCTTCATCAAAATAAGCAACTTGGTTGTCCCAAGGAGTCAAAGAGAAGGACTTAATCTGCTGGTCTATTCCAAGTGAAAGAGCTAAATCAACATATTTATCAAAATTTGTGAAATCAAAGCTAAAGGTTTGGTCACTATTCTTAGTCCATTTGACCATACTTGGATAGGCATCATAGGTTTGTGAATTCCACGGATCCTCAGAAATAGTCGTTGTAATGGAGCTACCACCAACTTTGACATACTCCGATAGTTCCTTACGCAACAGATCCAAATGACGGTCACTGAACCACTCATCTTGACTCAAGCCGAAATAGCGGGCAACTGTAAATGGATACTGCCATAAATCCATGCTAAACCGTTTTTTACCATCTGTTTTTAAATCCAGAACTTGTAGGTAATAATCCAATTCAACGGTTTCTTGAAGATTATCTGCTAGGACTCGCACCGTCCCCTTATAATTACCTGGTTTAACCCCTTCAGGTAGGGTTAGCTGCAACCAGACAGGCTGGAGCTGACCACGAGCTACATCCATCTGAGTAGCCTTGTCTAAAACATCGGGAATATTCTCACGTGGTATCTCTGGGCCTGGTAATTTTCCATATGTAAAACCACGACCCACATGTCCCTCAGTTTCCTTAATAAAGAAAGATTTTAATGCCGAGGCTGGAATAACTCCCCCTTCACCAACAAACTCACTAGCTTGGATCCGAGTATTTTTCAAGTCTTGATTCTTATTAACAATAATCAATTTCCGATTGTCCTGATCTCCTAACCAGAGACGAGACACTACTTGGTCTTCTGGTTCCTGATACAGGAAGTCGAAGTATTCCCCTTGCTTCGTATGTTGATTAATACTACCATAAACCGCATGAATCCCTTCTTCCTGCGGAATCTGCTCATCTGTAAAAATTTTGACCCCAACATGAGAATAAATACGATTATTAATCGGCCGCAGGGTCAAGGTCTGTTGTTGCAGTTCCAAATTCTCAATAGTATAGAGTAATTTCGCAAAATGCGTTGGTCCATCTGTATTTACAATCGCAACCTGCTGCCCATCCACTTCTAAGGAAACTTCACCCCCGCCTTGGAACTGGTCTCCATATATCTCGACACGGTTACCTGTAAAGGTCACACTAAGGCTTCCAGAAAAACTACCATGAGCAGGACCATAATCATCCCATTGTCCTTCATACTGGGTTTTATTAGGTTCATGACTTTGGGTTATATCATTGTGTGAGACTAACAATCCTTCAGTTTCTGACAAGGTTACTGCTCTTGGTTGAAGCTTTGCTTTCTCCGATAGGGCTTCCTCTCCCAGCTTTTCTTCCACAGGTGGTTGCGAATCCTCCGAAACCTTCTGTTCAACAGACTCAGTTACTGCTTCATCAGCTACAACTGGTTCCAACTGCGAAACTTCTAGCTTTTCTGGCTGTTCTTGCAATGAAACCGGCTCAGATGCCTCCTGTGCACTATCTGCAGCGACTGGATTGGCACCGACAAAGGCCAAACCTACCATCACAGAAACTAGTCCCACAGAATACTTCCGAAGGGAATATCGTTGTTGTTTGTTAAATGCTCGCATCCTCCACGCCTCCTTAAAAATTTTATCGTGAACCCCTGAACAAGAAACTCTGTCATCATCCAAAACTGAACACCTATTCCATTTCAAAACTTGATTCTATTAGACCTCTTTGATGAACATTATTGATGGCATCGATTAGCTTCTCCATCGGTCCTGTTCAATCGCTTTATTCACCATCGTTTTAAAATTTTTTAAAGTATTCCAATACTGAAGTTAAGGAACTTGTTGCAACTTTCATTCATAGGGGTATAAGCATCCAGTTAGACAACCCAAACTCCATAAACGAGTTCGACTTCTATAGTTTGAGTATAATTGAAAACGCTTACTTAATCAATCAACAAAAACTGGTTACTGAACTGGTATTCTCTTTGAAACTATAGAAAAAACCGCTGTTTATAGACACAAAAGTCTACCAACAGTGGTTTAACTGATTCAGAAAAAAACCAAAGTAACTCCTCCATTTCCCCCTCAAAAAATCCTAGAACAAAGGCTTCCCCAGTCCTCTTAGCCCCTCATGTTACAGCACTGTTCGAAGCATTCTAAAATTGGTGACTCCTAAACAGATCGCTAAAGACGATCAGCAACAAACTCGATAGCACTTTCCCCAAAACTAGTCAAAGTGGGACTTGGCCTCCTCCCATATCCCTCAATAATCTAAAATAGCAAGAGACTTGAGTACTTCCTAAACAGCCATTGTAAGAAGGAGAGAGTCTGCATCTTACCAAACTCTCTTTGGCTCACAAAAGATTGAATCACAAAAATACCCCAGTCCTTAGTGAAGCACTAGGGATTGGGGTATTTTCAGATTACAAATCAATTCCTACAAAATGTCTGCCTACTCTGTTAGGGACACCTCCCCTCGCTAATGGAAAGGTGGTCGTCCATTAAGACAAGAGGGTCCCAAAGATTCTAAAGCAGCCATCAACTCTATGTTTTATCAGTTTTTAGAAAGTTACATTAATGAAAGAGATAGAGATTTGGAATTAATCTATTAAATTTGTTTTCTACGTTTTGTTTTAACAGCTCCTAGAGTTGCCAACATAGCAATTCCTGCTACAGACATCATTTGTGAGCTTTGGCTAGAAGTATTTGGAAGAGTCGCTACTGATTCAGCTTTCGCCACTTTTGCAACTGGTTTGTTCGGAGCTGCTACAAATGATTGAGCAACTTTTTGCTCATTTTGAACTGGAGTCTCAGCATCTTTCAATTTGTTAAGATCAAAGGCTGGGCGATCCATTTGAGTTCCGTTACCTGGAATCTCTGACTCTTTCAATTTTTCAAGATCAAAAGCTGGACGGTCAGTTTGAGTACCATCACCTACAGATACACCGATTTTCTCACCGTTAATATCAAAGGCTGGACGATCTACTTGAGTTCCGTTACCTGGAATTCCTGACTCTTTCAATTTTTCAAGATCAAAAGCTGGACGGTCAGTTTGAGTACCATCACCTACAGATACACCAATCTTCGCACCGTTAATATCGAAGGCTGGACGATCTACTTGAGTTCCGTTACCTGGAATTCCTGACTCTTTCAAGCTCTCAGGATCTACAGCTGGACGGACTGCTTGAGTACCATCACCTACAGATACACCGATCTTCGCACCGTTAATATCGAAGGCTGGACGGACTGTTTGAAGACCATCACCTACAGATACACCAATCTTCGCACCGTTAATGTCGAAGGCTGGACGATTCACTTGAGTTCCGTTACCTGGAGTTCCTGACTCTTTCAAGCTCTCAGGATCCACAGCTGGACGGACTGTTTGAAGACCATCACCTACGG
Organism: Streptococcus sp. 10F2; assembly: GCF_054331515.2. Taxonomy (NCBI): domain Bacteria; kingdom Bacillati; phylum Bacillota; class Bacilli; order Lactobacillales; family Streptococcaceae; genus Streptococcus; species Streptococcus sp. 10F2. The sequence continues at coordinate 32,708 of NZ_JBTGGE020000016.1, forward strand.
ATACACCAACCTTCGCACCGTTAATGTCAAAAGATGGAAGATTTGTTTGAGTTCCCTCACCAACAACAGATGACTCTTTCAAGCTCTCAGGATTCACAACTGGACGAGCTGTTTGAGTACTCTCACCTACAGATACACCAATCTTTTCGCTGTTAACGTCGAAAGATGGAAGACTTGTTTGAGTTCCTTCACCAACAACAGCGGACTCTTTCAAGCTCTCAGGATCTACAGCTGGACGGACTGTTTGAACAGCATCATCTACTGATACACCAATCTTTTCGCTGTTAATGTCGAAAGATGGAAGATTTGTTTGAGTTCCTTCACCAATAACAGCGGACTCTTTCAATTTTTCAAGATCAAAAGCTGGACGTTCAATCTGTGTACCGTTAGCAACAACAGATGACTCTTTCAAGCTATTCAAATCAACTGTTCCTAATGGACGTTGCGTACCTTCTCCTAGAACAGCGGATGTTTTAGCATTAGCTGCTTCAGGTGTTGGACATTCATGAGCAGATACAGGACCTGCTACAAATGTAGCCAAGACAACCGCTGCGAATGATGCGTTTTTAATAATTGTCTTTTTCATTCATTTTCTCCTTTATACGAGTGTTGTTCAAATAGAACGAAACTATGGTATCATAGAAAAAAAAAAAAGCAAGTGAGTTTTCTCCTGGAATTCCATTTTTTTTAATAGAAATATTCTAACTATCAAAACTCCTTATCACCCTGCTCCCCAACTCTAAAATTTAATCCAAACGAAATGACTTCTCCTATAACAAAGAATCGAGTAGGGACTAATGCATAGTCCCTCTCACACCACCGTGCGTGCCGTTCGGCACACGGCGGTTCAGTTAACTTTTAACGCATGTCGTTTTAGGTAGTAATCGAGACAGCTGACCAGTCCTCGTTTGGCGAGGACTGGTTTTGATATGGCTCTCTTTAATACTGACTTTTGTGCCACTAGTTGATAATGGTCTCCCCAACCTGACACCTTATCCGCTATCCATCTAGGAACTCCGAGTTTCAGTAAGCCCCAAAGGCGTCGGGGCTTCTTTTTCCACTGTTTCCAGATAATTACTCGTATTCGCGTTCGAAGTCGCTCATCTACTTTTGTCATCACCGTTTTCATGTCCGTGATTGAAAAGTAGTTAACCCAACCTCTGATGACAGAATTTAGTAGTGTGATTCGTTCACTCAAGCTGATACTCCATTTCCTAGAAGTCAGTTGCTTAAGTTTCCTCACAAACTTCTGCACACTCTCTTTGTGGGGGCGACTACGCCAACCTTTGGGGGATTTCCAAAAGCCATAGCCTAGGTATTGCAGTTTTGTTGGGCGGACAATTTTTGTCTTTTCCATGTTCACCTTGAGACCTAGCCGTTTCTCGATAAAGCGACTGACTGAGTGCATAACCCTCTTGGCCGCCGCTTCACTTCCGACTGTGATAACACAATCATCTGCATAGCGTACGAAACGCAAACCCCGTTTTTCCAACTCCTTATC
>NZ_JBTGGE020000017.1:0-31832 GCF_054331515.2 Streptococcus sp. 10F2
TCCGGAAGTTTATATTTTTGCGGATGACGCAGCTCTTTCAAAATTAGAAGCCTAATAGCTAGCCCTCCTGATGTCAAATCGGAGGGCTTTTCCTTTTTGTCTACTTTTCATGAACATGGTATACTAGTAAGGCAGAAAAAATCGGAAGGAAACAGTGATGTCACGTATTGAAGAAATGAAGCGGCGACGGACATTCGCCATTATCAGTCACCCGGATGCGGGGAAAACAACCATTACCGAGCAATTGCTCTATTTCGGAGGCGAAATTCGTGAGGCCGGTACGGTAAAAGGGAAGAAGACTGGGAATTTTGCCAAGTCTGACTGGATGGATATTGAGAAGCAACGGGGAATCTCCGTTACCTCATCTGTCTTGCAATTCGATTATCTTGGCAAACGGGTTAATATTCTAGATACTCCGGGACACGAGGACTTCTCTGAAGATACTTATCGGACCTTGATGGCAGTGGATGCGGCTGTCATGGTTGTCGATTCCGCCAAGGGTATTGAGGCCCAAACCAAGAAACTTTTTGAGGTTGTGAAACACCGTAATATCCCTGTTTTCACCTTTATTAACAAGTTGGACCGTGATGGTCGTGAGCCTCTTGACTTATTAGAAGAGTTGGAGGAAGTTCTTGGAATTGCTTCTTATCCTATGAATTGGCCGATTGGGATGGGAAAAAGTTTTGAAGGGCTCTATGACCTTCACCATGGTCGCATTGAGTTGTATAAAGGGGATCAACGTTTTATCGATTTTGACCAAGCGGAGAGCCACGGGCTAGGGAACAATCCTTTCTACCAACAAGTGCTAGAGGATGTAGACTTGCTAGTAGAAGCTGGAAATCCCTTCTCCGAGGAAGCTATCTTGGCAGGGGATTTAACTCCAGTCTTTTTCGGATCAGCCCTCACGAATTTTGGGGTTCAGACCTTCTTGGAAACCTTCCTTGAATTTGCACCAGAACCACATGGACATCAAACAACTGAAGGCGAGATGATCCAACCGGATGCCCCAGACTTCTCAGGTTTTGTCTTTAAAATTCAGGCGAATATGGATCCTCGACACCGTGATAGAATCGCTTTTGTGCGGATTGTGTCAGGCGAGTTTGAGCGAGGAATGGCCGTCAACCTCCCACGGACTGGAAAAGGTGCCAAATTATCCAATGTTACCCAGTTTATGGCGGAGTCTCGTGAAACTGTTGAAAACGCTGTGGCGGGAGATATTATCGGTGTCTACGACACAGGTACTTACCAAGTAGGGGATACCTTGACTGTTGGTAAAAACAAGTTTGAATTTGAGCCACTTCCGACCTTTACACCGGAAATTTTCATGAAAGTTTCTGCTAAAAATGTCATGAAACAAAAATCTTTCCATAAGGGGATTGAACAATTGGTGCAAGAGGGAGCTATCCAACTTTATACGAACTATCAAACTGGTGAATATATGCTAGGAGCAGTCGGTCAGCTACAATTTGAGGTATTCAAACACCGGATGGAAAATGAATACAACGCTGAAGTTGTCATGTCCCCAATGGGTAAGAAAACCGTCCGTTGGATCAAACCAGAAGACTTGGACGAACGCATGAGTTCTAGCCGAAATATTCTAGCTAAGGACCGCTTTGAACAGCCCGTTTTCCTCTTTGAAAATGATTTTGCCCTACGCTGGTTCGCTGATAAATACCCAGATGTGGAATTGGAAGAGAAGATGTAGGATAAAAATAAGCTATAGACAACAAACACTTCAAGACTGATACGTACCGTGTCAAGTAGACAGTTGAAATAAATAAAATGTTTGATACCAGACTGCCTTAAATTTAGGTGGTCTGGTTTTTCTTATTGGCAATGTCTTTCCAAAAATCAATGTATTTTTTAGCTTGCTTAATTGGATAGTGGGTTACCTGTTTTGGATTTGCCTTTGCTTCAGCTCTTATTTGTGCAGGTGTCTTTCCTTCAAATCTCTCCTGTGGATCATGATGATAGTAGTAATCAATTGTCTTTTCATACGCTTCCCTTCATCTCTTCGAAAGTAGCTATATGGGGATATAATACCTCTCGCATTTCCTTTAGTAGTCCTTGCCAACCTTCTAATGGGCCATTATCGATACACCGACCCACCCGAGACATTGACTGGCTCATCCCCTATTTTTCTAACATGTGGGCAAAAGGTTTTCTTGTAAATTGAAATCCTCGATCACTATGGAGTAAGGCCGGACTATCTGGTTCTTCTTTAAGGGCATTCTTAATAGCTGAATTCACTAGTGCCGTGTCATTTCTGTTACCTATTGCATAGCCAACAATATAGCGATCATATAGATCTAAGATTGCACATAGGTATATTTTTTGATTTGTTCCAGAAACTTTCTCTTCTGTAATATCGATACACCATTTTTCATTTGGTCGTTTTGAATTAAAATCACGATTGAGAATATTTTCAGCTGTCTGATCAGGGGTTGAAGTGGTATAACGTTTCCGCTTCTTGTATTTTGCTTTGTTGGAAGAAATATTGTTTACACACATCAAACGAGCTACAGTTCGTCGGTAGATTGGTTTTTCTCCAGCTTCTAGCTTATTGTTCAACACAAGTGTCATTTTAACTGAACCAAATAAACTATTATTACTTTTAGAAATTTCTAGAATCCTATCAAGGATAGTTTGGTCTCTCAATTCACGTTGACTGGGCTTGTGCTTTAGCCATTTATAGTAAGCAGCACGACTAATATGAGCCAACCGACACATCCAATCAATCGGCCAGCCTTTTTCTTCATGATAATTTTTAATTAACTGGTATAGCTTGATTTTAAGCTGCCGATTTTGAGCGATTATTCGTTGTTTAGGTTGTCCTGTAACCAACTCCTTTCTAATTCCCTCACTTTTTTTAAGAATTCACTCTCTTTCTCGCTTATTTCAAGCCTTCTTTCAAGTTCTTTAATTCTTCGATTTGCTTTTTCTAACTCAGACAATTCATCTTCACTGCGTTTGCGTCCACGATTGTCAGACAGTCCTTCTAAACCATCAAGTTTATACTTTCTGCACCAGTTATAGACTTGGGCATAGCTACAGCCAAATTTCTGAGCTGTCTCCTTATAATTTGAATCATGATCTAAACAATATTGAACAATTTCTAAACGTTCTTCTTTCGTTGTTTTTCTGCTAGCCATCTCGTAGACCTCCGGAGTAGGATTGTAATCCTTTAGTTCTTGATGACTATTATACTTGATAATCCATTGGCGTAGTTGATAAGTACTTCTTAGCCCAAATTTTGAAGCTATTTCTAAAAGAGAACCTTCTCCTAATTTATAGGCTTCAACACAGCTAAGTTTAAACTCTGTAGTATAGCTCTGATTACTTTTTCTAGGTAGTAACCCCTCAGAACCCTGCAATTGATACATTTTAATCCATCTTCGAATAGTACTCCCGGCAACACCATATTGACGAGCCAACACGTAACTAGAACCTTCACCTTTAAGATATTGGGTTACCGCTTCTAGTTTATCTTCAAAACTAATTTTACTTTTCCGCGACATAATAAAAATCCTACTTTCGTAAACAGTACTTTATTTATTTGTACTGTCTACGAAAGTAGGACTATATCAACCCGTTCGTGTTGCAGTTAAAATGAGATGTCCTTTATCAATTGCATAGATGAGAAGCCAATCGGGTTCAATATGGCATTCTAGTAGAGAATTTTTTTGATTAAGCAACTGCGAAAGCCTTGCCCCTCGTTGAAAAGCGAGGGGCTTCTTGTTATAATGGTAGGAGCTTAGAACTGATACTCATTAAGTTTCAAAATCTGACTTTCGCAAGCCTCTTTGATGAACTTTAGTTCGATTTTCATTGGCTTTTATCGTCATTCTTTGGAAATTTCGCGAGTATTTTGATTTAGTAGGTATGAAAAGAAAGAGATTGTGTTTATGAATTTTGAGGAATTAAAGGCAAGGCAGGAGAAGATTCGAAATTTCTCCATTATTGCCCACATTGACCACGGTAAGTCGACTTTGGCAGACCGGATTTTGGAGGCCACCGAGACGGTTTCTAGCCGGGAAATGCAGGCTCAGCTTTTAGATAGTATGGATTTGGAGCGGGAGCGAGGGATTACGATTAAGCTCAATGCTATTGAATTGAATTATACGGCTAAGGATGGGGAGACCTACATTTTTCACCTAATTGACACTCCGGGGCACGTGGATTTTACGTATGAGGTTTCTCGTTCTTTGGCGGCCTGTGAGGGAGCTATTTTGGTGGTGGACGCAGCTCAAGGGATTGAGGCGCAGACCTTGGCCAATGTTTATTTAGCTTTAGATAATGATTTGGAAATTTTACCGGTCATTAATAAAATTGACTTGCCAGCAGCTGACCCTGAGCGTGTGCGGACAGAGGTAGAAGATGTGATTGGTTTGGATGCCTCTGAAGCGGTTTTGGCTTCCGCTAAAGCAGGTATCGGGATTGAGGAAATCTTGGAGCAGATTGTGGAGAAGGTTCCAGCACCTCTAGGTGATGTAGAAGCTCCACTCAAGGCATTAATTTTTGACTCTGTTTATGATGCTTACCGCGGGGTTATTCTCCAGGTCCGCGTTATGGATGGTCTGGTTAAGCCGGGGGATAAGATTCAACTGATGAGCAATGGTAAGACTTTCGATGTGACGGAAGTCGGAATCTTTACGCCAAAGGCAGTGGGTCGTGATTACTTGGCAACAGGTGATGTTGGGTATATCGCAGCGTCCATTAAGACTGTTCAAGATACCCGTGTCGGGGATACGGTAACCTTGGCTTCAAATCCAGCAGATGCACCTTTGGATGGTTATAAGCAGATGAATCCGATGGTCTTTGCTGGACTTTATCCAATCGAGTCAAACAAATACAATGATTTGCGTGAAGCACTGGAAAAACTTCAACTGAATGATGCCTCTCTTCAATTTGAACCAGAGACATCACAGGCGTTGGGCTTTGGTTTCCGCTGTGGTTTCTTGGGGCTTCTCCATATGGATGTGATTCAGGAGCGTTTGGAGAGGGAGTTTAACATTGATTTGATTATGACAGCCCCATCCGTTATCTACCAGGTTAATTTGACAGATGGCGAGATGATAGATGTCTCCAATCCTAGTGAGTTCCCAGACCCAACTAAAATCGATTCCATTGAAGAACCGTATGTGAAGGCTCAGATTATGGTACCTCAGGAATTTGTTGGGGCTGTTATGGAGTTGGCACAGCGCAAGCGTGGGGATTTTGTGACGATGGATTATATTGATGAGAATCGCGTAAATGTCATCTATCAAATCCCTCTAGCTGAGATTGTCTTTGATTTCTTTGATAAATTGAAATCATCGACACGTGGTTATGCAAGCTTCGATTATGAAATTTCTGAATATCGGAAATCTCAATTGGTTAAAATGGATATTCTCTTGAATGGTGATAAGGTAGATGCTCTCAGCTTTATTGTTCACAAGGAATTTGCCTATGAGCGTGGAAAAGTTATTGTTGAAAAGCTTAAGAAGATTATTCCACGTCAACAGTTTGAAGTTCCAATTCAAGCAGCAATTGGACATAAGATTGTGGCACGGACGGACATTAAGGCTCTACGTAAGAACGTTTTGGCGAAGTGTTACGGAGGGGATGTTTCTCGAAAACGCAAACTCTTGGAAAAACAAAAAGCCGGTAAAAAACGGATGAAGGCCATCGGGTCGGTGGAAGTACCTCAAGAAGCCTTCCTAAGTGTCTTGTCTATGGACGACGAATAAGAGCCTATTTTGGTTTTCGTGAGACAAACCGATTGGGATATTTGTTTGTAGGACTTCCAAAATTTAAGTATGTTGCGATTGGTGCCCTCAATGACTAGGTCTAATGAGACTGCTCCATGAATGTGATGAGACAGGGACTAGTTCCCAGTCTCTTTTTTGAAAGGAGACCGTATGAAAACACTAGGTTATTTACAAGAACTTCTGGCAATTCCTTCTCCAACTGGTTTTACTCAGGAAGTAGTTGCTTATTTGTTGCAGACCCTAGAGAATTTGGGCTTGGAAGCCCAGGTCAGTCCTAAGGGGAATGTCCGAGTAACCCTACCTGGAAAAGAAGAGGGACCAGCTCGTCTCTTGACAGCCCATGTGGATACTTTGGGAGCTATGGTTCGGGCTATTAAACCAGATGGACGGTTGAAGTTGGATCGGGTTGGTGGATTCCCTTGGAATATGATTGAAGGGGAAAACTGTTTGGTTCATTTGGCTAATGGTTCGACAGTCTCTGGGACGATTTTGTTACACCAAACTTCTACCCATGTTTATAAGGAAGCAGGGACTCTTGAACGGAGTCAGGATAATATGGAAGTTCGCTTAGATGCTAAGGTAACCAAGGCTGAAGAGACTCAGGCTTTGGGAATTCAGGTTGGCGATTTTGTTTCCTTTGATCCACGGACCCAGGTGACAGAGACGGGATTTGTAAAAAGTCGTTTTTTGGATGATAAGGCTAGTGTTGCGATTCTGCTAGCACTTTTGGAAGAGATTCAATCGCAAGAGATTCACTTGCCAGTGACGACTCATGTGATGTTTTCAACCTTTGAAGAGGTTGGTCATGGGGCTAATTCGGCTATTCCTAATCAGGTAGTGGAATATCTAGCTGTGGATATGGGAGCTATGGGAGATGATCAGGCGACCGATGAATACACAGTGTCCATTTGTAGCAAGGATGCTTCAGGGCCTTATCATTATGGCTTCCGTCGTCAGTTAGAAGCCTTAGCTCAAGAATCGGGGATTCCTTACAAAATTGATATCTATCCTTTCTACGGCAGTGATGCCTCAGCAGCCATGTCTGCAGGTTGGGATGTCCGCCATGCTTTAATTGGACCGGGAATTGAATCTAGCCATTCCTATGAGCGTACTCATGTTGATTCCTTGAAAGCCACTTCTGATTTGATTTTCCGCTATCTCCAATCCCCCCTAATGGAAGGATAAAGATGAAAGTAGTTTACACTTCAATCCGAGCCAATCTGGTTAAGGATTTAGTTGAGGAAGCTTTGGATTTAGAATCCAAAGGTTATCGCGTTTTTTACATTGCACCAAACTCCCTGTCTTTCGAAAAAGAAAGACAGGTTTTGGCATGCCTACCTACCAAAGCTTCCTTTGGCATTACGGTTACCCGTTTTCAACAAATGACCCGCTACCTGTTGCTAGACCAGGAGGCAGAAGCTCAACGCTTGGATGACTTGGGCTTGCAATTATTGGTTTATCGGGTCTTACAGACCTTACCTCTTGAACATTATCGAGCTTATGGACGGATTCGTAAGGATCCTGGCTTTGTGCAAGAAGTAGCCTCGCTTTATAAAGAATTACAGGAAGCACGGATGGGGCTAAATTATTTGAGTCATCTGGATAATGCAGCCAAAACGCATGATCTGCAGATGATTTTTCAAGCCTTGGATGAAAGTATGGTTGTTGAAGGCTACCTACCTTCAACGACCTTGTCCGATTTTATTGAAAAATTGGAATCGGGTCGTTTGGATTCTAGTTTGGCCAAGGTAGCTTTGGTTATTGATGGTTTTACTCGTTTTTCAGCGGAGGAAAAACATCTCTTGGGGCTTTTACATCGTAAGGGGTGTCCTATTGTAATTGGAGCCTATGCTAGCAGGCGAGCACGGAAGCAGCAGTATTTAGAAGGAAATCTATACCAGGCTAGTGTCGAGTTTATTCAGGATTTAGGACGAGACTTTCAAGCTCAAATAGTAGAAGGTTCTGCTGGAGCTCAGGATGGTTTTCAAGAACTGACGGATAGACTTGAAGTTTTTTATGAGTTTGGTCCTAAACAGGATTTTGCTCCGCTAGAACTTCCTCTATTCCTCCATAAAAAGGGGACTCCCCAGGCAGAAGTTGAATGGGTCGCGCGTCAGATTCGCCGTCTTTTAGCAGATGGGTATCGTTATAAGGATATTCGCCTGCTCTTGGGGGATGTGGAGACCTATGCTCCTCAAGTTGCTACGATTTTTGACCGCTACCAAATTCCCTTCTATATTGGTCGCCGGGAATCGATGGCTGATCATCCCTTGATTCACTTGGTGGAGTCTTTGGAAAGTCTTGTTCGTCGTCATTTTCGTCGGGAGGATTTGACCAATCTCTTGCAAACGGCTCTCTATGGAAATTTGGCAGCTGAAGACTTGGACCAGTTGGAATCTTATTTGCGTTTTAGTGATATCAATGGTTTGGCAGCTTTGCAACGTACTTTTACGTCCAATGACGGAGACCGTTACGATTTAGAAAATCTCAACCAAATCCGAGATGCGATTCTAAGTCCCCTTCTTCCTTTTGTCAAAGCCAAAAAGCAAAAAGGGGCTAGTCTTCTTAAGAAGTTTCGGACTCTGCTAGAGGAAATCGCTTTGCCAACGAATTTAGTCCGGTTAAGTCAAAGCTTGGATTTGCGGGAACAGGAGCAACAGGCTGAGGTCTGGAAGGCCTTTACAGACTTGTTTGCACAAATGGAGCGATTGGTGGGGGATACGCCCCTGACAGTCTCAGAATTTTTGGAACTCTGGCGGGCTGGAATCCAGTTGGCTAGCTATCGAACGGTACCAGCTACAGTTGATGTGGTCCAAGTCCAATCGTACGATTTGGTCCAACCTCTGGTAGCCAAACAGGTCTTTGCCATTGGTTTGACCGACGATTTCTTTCCTAAAGAAAGTGGAGAGATGGGATTGCTCACGATTGAGGAAAAAGAAAAACTCAATCAAAGTGCAGATCAAGGTCAAGCCTTGCTTATTCCTTGGCGAGAGAATGGACCTAAGAATCATTTTACAGCCGTTTCTCTCTTAAATGCGGCAGAAGAAGCTCTGTATTTAACGTGTCCAGGGCAAATTGATAATAGTGAAAAGAGGCCCTCGCCCTACTTACAAGTTTTGAATAAATTTGGAATTAAGTGGCAGGACAGGCAAGAGCAGAGTCTAACTCCGGATGATATTGGCTCCTATCAAGGATTACTGTCACAGGTTGTAGAGCTATATCAGGAAGGAATTCAGGCAGAGTGGCAGGCTGAAGAGGAATCTTATTGGAAGGCCTTGATTCGATATTTGCGTCGATATTTGGCTCAGGACGGGTTTAGTCTACCTGGTCTAGATTATCAAGTTCAGAGTAGTCCGTTAACAAAAGCAACTTTAGATCGTCTCTATCCGCAAGACCAGGGGCTCAAGTTGTCTGTGTCCAGTTTGACAGATTACTATAAAAATCCTTATTCTTATTACCTGAAACATGTGCTTCGTTTGCGTGAAGAAGGTAGTATCCACCCAGATGCTCGGATTCATGGTCAGTATATGCACCAAATTTTTGAGGAATATTTCGCTCGGTTATCTGAGCAAGAGCCGGTACAAGCCTTAGATCAGGCTATTCAAAAGGTTAATCGTGAAGCTTACGTTCGCTACCGTTATGGCTTGGATGAAGAGAGTCGCTTTTCCCAACGAATACTGCTAGATATTGTCCGGACGTCGGCCCAAACCTTGGAAGCCCCAGTAACGGAGACTCTGGAGGAAGAGAAAGGTTTCCGCTATCTCTTATCTTCTGAAGATCAAATCTATGTGAGTGGCGTCATTGATCGGATTGATCAGCTCCAAGGAACTTCGATTAAAGGTGTAGTGGATTACAAGTCAGCTGACCAGAATTTCTCTTATCAAGACTTTTATAATGGTCTTAATTCCCAATTGGTGACCTATTTGGATTATTTGTCCAAGGATCAGGTTTTTGGAGCGATGTATTTTCATCTCAATAATCCCTTGGTTTCCTTTAAAAAACAAGAAGAAGCTGGGTATTATTTGGCGCAGGCCATGAAGGAGTTTACCTATAAGGGGCTTTTCTTGAGCAGCGAGAAGGATCGATTGAGTGATCAATATTTGCTGAAAAGCGGACGCAAGGACTTTACTTTGGAGGAAGAAGAACTGGCCATCCTCTTGGCCTATAATCGCTTGCTTTTCCAAAGGGCTGCTCAAGCCATTAGAGCTGGGCAATTCCCTGTCCAACCAATTAGTGAAGATGGACAATCTGTTCGAGCCTACGTTGATCAGTATAAGGCCATTACTCAGTTTGAAACACCCTACCATTACCAGAACCTGCGAATTCTTAATCAGTTAGAAGGAACTTCCAACAAAGAGGACTGGCTGGCAAAAATTCGTCAAGAATTGGACATGAATGAGCAGGAGGAGGAATAAGATGAAACCTATCCCTTTTTTAAATGCAGAGGAGATTCGCCTTTTACAAGAAAAAGAAGCGCAACTGCAAACAGACCGTAAGCGGACTCCGGAACAGATCTTAGCTATCTACAGTTCTGGTAAAAATACGCTGGTTTCGGCTTCGGCAGGGTCTGGTAAAACCTTTGTTATGGTTGAACGGATTATGGATCAGCTTAGTCGTGGTATTGGGATTAATCAGCTTTTTGTTTCCACATTCACGGTTAAAGCAGCGGGAGAGCTCAAGGAACGGCTACAAGCCAAGCTAACGGAAAAACTCTCTGATCCGGATATAAGCCCTATTTTAAGAGAACATTTGCTTCGTCAACGACAAATCTTGCCGCTCAGTGATATTGGAACTATGGATGCTTTTAACCAGAAACTGCTCGCCAGGGAGGGGTATCGCCTGAACATCAGTCCCAATTTTCGGCTTCTCTCTGATCCTAGTGAACTGCTTCAATTTCAAAAGGAGGTCTTTAGCCAAGTTTTTGAAAGCTACAGTTCTGGCTCAGGAGAAGAGGATTTTTATCGCTTGGTTACCAATTTTACAGGCCAAGCGAAAGATATCACTGGTTTCCGCCGGGTAGTGTATGAGCTAGCCGAATTCATGGATGCTCTGCCCCAACCGCTAGAGTGGTTGGAAAAAGCAGTATCCTTCCGAGAAATTCAGGATTTACGACAAGTGATGCAGGAATTGTATCCAACTTTGGCTAAGGATTGTTGGTCAGCTGCTGACGCCATCTATGATCTCACACAAGATCCAGATTACAAGATGTTCAAAAAAGATGGTAAAAAAACGGCAGTTTATATAAAGCATGAACAGATGATGGAAGAGTTGCGAACCTTAGCAGGTCAACTTGATTCCTCGGTTCCTTGGGAAGAAGTCGAAGAAAAACTCTCCCACCTGTTAGGGCTACTTCCTAAAACAGGGGTTATTACTGTGGCCGGAGTTAAATACGATTTTTTGAAAACCATTGTGGATCAACTTCAAGGCCTTCAATCCTTGCCCTTTATTTTAGGGCAAGAAGCAGAGGTTGCTGACTTACTTGTGGCTCTTAAACAGTTTGTGAGCGATTATTATCAGGCTCTCTATCAGGCTAAGTTGGCTGAGAATGCTTTTACATTTAGTGATGTAAGTCATTTGGTCCTTCGTCTCTTGCGGGAATGTCCAGATTTACGCGAAGAACTAGTGGCTACCTATCATGAAATTATGATTGATGAGTACCAAGATACCAACTCTTTGCAGGAGGAGGTATTAGAGCTGATCTCCAACGGGCACAATCGTTTTATGGTGGGGGATATTAAGCAATCGATTTACCGTTTCAGGCAGGCAGAACCCGAAATTTTTAATCAGAAATTTAAGTTGTATCAAGAAAATCCGCTTGTGGGGCAGCTGATTTTACTGAAAGAAAATTTCCGTAGTCAGGAGTCTGTGTTGGAAGCTACGAATGGTCTGTTCAAGCATCTTATGGATGAGCAAGTCGGGGAGATTGACTATAATCAGGTGCATTACTTGGTAGCTGGAAGCCCTAGACAGAAGCAGTCTGATTTGCAGGCTCAAGCTCAGTGTTTGATTTTTGACCAGGAAAGCGAAGGAGAGTTGAATGAAGGGCATGTCTTGATTGCTCAGATTCAAGAACTGCATAAATCTGGAGTGCCTTATAAAGAGATGTGTGTCTTAGTCGAAAGTCGGACTCGCAATAAATCCTTAGTAGATTTGTTCCAGCAATGGCAGATTCCTTTCATTGAGGATCAAGGTCAGGGATCCTATCTTCAAGCTGTTGAGGTCATGGTTATGTTGGACACTCTGCGGACCCTCCACAATCCTTTGCAGGATTATGCTCTCTTGGCTCTTCTCAAATCGCCTATGTTTGGTTTTGATGAAGATCAATTGGCCCGCATAGCGCTACAAGAGCAGGGACTCTCTCTTTCGTTGTTTGAAAAAATAAAACAAGCCCATACTGGTACTGGGGCTGCACCGGACTTAATCGAGGAGGCGCTTCACGAGAAAATCCGAATCTTCTTGGATTATCTGAATTCATGGCGAGATTATGCCAAATTGCATAGTCTTTATGATTTGATTTGGAAAATTTACAATCAGCGTCATTACTATGATTATGTCGGAGCCTTGCCAGAAGGAGCCAAACGACAAGCAAATCTCTATTCTTTGGCCCTGCGGGCTCGGCAATTCGAGCAAGGTGGGTATAAGGGCTTAGCACGTTTTATCGATCGGATTGAAAAAATCCTTGCGTCAGACAAGGACTTGGCAGATGTGGTAACGGAAGTAGATGAAGATGCGGTCCAAATTTTGACAATCCATAAGAGTAAAGGTTTGGAGTTTCCCTATGTTTTTGTCTACAATTTAGATAAGGATTTTAATAGTGAGGATTCCAAGGGGCGGATATTGCTGAGTCGAGATTTAGGTATTGGGATTCAGTCTGTCAAGATTCTCGAGACTCCAAATGACAAGCCCAACCATCTGCAATCTGTTCGTCTCTCCCTCCCTTCTCTCAATTACCAGCGAATTCGGCAGGAGAAGCGTCGTCAGACATTATCAGAGGAAATGCGACTTTTATATGTGGCGATGACACGCGCAGAGAAACAGCTTTTTCTAATTGGAAGAGGGAAGCGGACGAAGTTAGAAGATGCTTACCCAGGTGTTGGTCCTAGCCAGTTTTTATCCGTAAGTGACCGTCTGAGTTATAAGAATTTTCAGGATTGGGTTTTGGCAGTTTCCTCCAGTTTTCCTAGTTTTAATGAGAGCATGGCAGTACACTTTGTGGGACAAGAGGAAATAGACTTGCAAGAAGTTCAATCGGATGTTCCAGTTCTGCCAGTGGATCCGGATGACTTAGCAGATAACCGCCAGTCAGAGGATTTAGCACGTGCCTTGGATATTATTGAGAATGTTGATCGCCTAAATAGTCTGTATCAGGCGGCTATCCAGCTACCAACAGTACGAACTCCTAGTCAGGTTAAAGATCTGTATCAACCAGTCTTTGATCAAGAAGGAGTGGCTCATATGGAGACAGCGAAACCAGCACCCTTGGACTTCAGCCTACCGACTCTTGGTTCTAAAAAGTCAACTGTCAAGGCTAGCCAGGTGGGGTCGAATCTCCATGCTTTTATGCAAGGTCTGGACTTATCTCAAGGGAGAGTGGACCAAGCAATCCTGCAGGAGCGTCTGGAGCAGATGAAATTGGAGCCGGCTTTGGCCAAGGTTTTACCATTGAATAAGATTTTGGATTTTTTCCAAACAGAACTCGGGAAGCTCTTTTTAGAGAATCCTTCTAGACTTTATCGAGAGGCTCCTTTTGCGATGTTGCAGAAAGACCCTGCAAGTGGTGAGGAATTTGTTGTTCGGGGAATTTTGGACGGCTATCTTCTGTTTGAGGATCGTATTATTTTGTTTGACTATAAGACCGATCGCTATCGCAATCCAGCTCGGGTAGTATCTCGTTATCGTGGTCAAATGGGTTTATATGCTCAAGCCCTTAAACAAGCTTATGGAATCAATCAGGTCCAATCCTATTTGATTTTATTAGGAGGGCAGGAGATTCAAGTGGTTAACCTAGAGGATTTCTGAGTTTTTCTTTTAAGGATTTCCTTATCTAAGGTTAAGTTTCATAGTTTGGGAGAAAGTAGCTAGAAAGGGGAAGTTTTTGAGCCCCTTTATAGAGGACGATCTTTGATTTGGCTAGCTAGGTTTATGGTGGCTTTTTATCGACTGTAAGCAGGGTCTCCCCATTTTCTAGCATTTATGCTACACTATTAAGGAGGAGGTGGACCATGATAAAAATTTTTGGTCAAGTACGCTACCACTGGCAGCCACAACTATCCATCCTGATTATCTATTGGTCACTCTCATTGGTTCCCATTTTTCTAGGTTTGGCCTTGATGTATGAAAGTTCGCAGATCCCCATGGTGGTTCTGTCCTCCTTCGTACTGTTTATGATTTTGATGGGAATTGGATTCCATCGGTATTTCACCATTTATGAGTCAGGGACTTTACGAATTATCTCGGCAAATCCCTTTCAGCCTTCGAAATTAGCGATTGATCAGATAGAAAAAATAGAGGTTACTAAAACCTCTATTACCCTTTATTTATTTGGTCAGGAAAAAGGGCGGACCTACTATATGCGAAAATGGCCTAAGAAATACTTCGTCAACGCCTTAGCATTAAACCTTCATTTTAGAGGAGAGGTGATTCTAACAGACCACCTCATTCATCTAGATTATTATGAGGTTTATTACCAAGACAAAGACTAGTGTTCAATGGCGCGTGTTGGACATTCTTTAATGGCCTGGATGAGACCAGGAGTTGTTTCGACTTCGAGACTTTGCTCGTCACTTTGATAGAATTTGACAATACCGTTGTCATGGTAGTCAAAAACATCGGAGTATGTTTGACAGAGTCCACAAGCGATACAACGTTCAGGAATTAGTGTTACTTTCATAGTTCTATTTTATAGGGAATAGAATAAAAAAACAAGAAGAAGAGGTAAAAAGCTTTGAGTAGAAAACGTAAAAATGAGATTTCGGATGAAAAACTCAATTCATGGTTGGTTTGGGCGATTTCCGCTGCAGCCATTGTGGTGATTATTATTTCTGGGATTTTGATTTTCCTTTCAGTTGGTGGCAGCAAGCAAGAAGAAGCTGTTCAAGGATTTTATAGTTCAGAAGTTTCTGGGGGAAATGCTCAAGCTTCGTCTGAGGTAAGTACGGAGTCTTCCGAAGACGAGGATGGAGAAGAAGAGGAAACAACTCCAAGTTCTAGCAAGAAGAACAGTACTGGCGGTGCAACTATCACAGTTCAGGCAGGTGAAGGTGAGGCAGCGATTGCAGCACGTGCAGGAATTTCTATTGCGGAATTGGAAGCTTTGAATCCAGAAAATATGAGAACCGGTTCTTGGTATGCTAATCCAGGTGAGGAAGTACGGGTTGAGTAGGAGTGAATATGCAAGCATTACAAATTGCGATTGATGGACCTGCATCTAGTGGTAAAAGCACAGTTGCCAAGTTACTAGCCAAGAAGCATGGCTATACTTATTTAGATACTGGTGCGATGTATCGGGCAGCAACATTTTTAGCCTTGAAGGAAGGCTTGGATTTAGAAGATGCCTCTGCTATTGTCGCTATGTTGGATGCCTATCCAATCTCATTTGGTCGGAATACGGGCGGTGAACAATTGGTTTATGTTGGCGAGACAGAGATTACAGATGCTATCCGTCAACCAGATGTTACACAAGCAGTATCCACTGTTGCTGCCCTACCTGCTGTGCGGGAAAAGTTGGTTCAACAACAACAAGCCCTAGCTCAGGAGGGTGGAATTGTGATGGATGGTCGAGATATTGGAACGACTGTTTTACCACAGGCCCAGGTCAAGATTTTTCTAGTAGCTTCCGTTGAAGAACGAGCGGAACGTCGTTATAAGGAAAATAAGACTCGTGGCATTCTAACAGATCTAGAGGTCTTAAAAGCTGAGATTGCTGAAAGAGACTATAAAGATAGCCACCGAGCTGTTTCGCCATTACAGCCAGCGGAAGATGCGATTCATTTCGATACGACAGGAGTATCGATTGATGGCGTGGTTGCATTTATTGAATCTGAGATTGCGAAAAAGCAGTAAAAGGAAGGATTATGTCCTTCCTTTTACTGCTTTTTTGAGTTGTGTTGATGAATCTAGAGAAGTGAATGAGGGGGCGATGGGGAGCTTATTTTTGATTAGAATGGGCTTCTCGGTACTGACTGGGACTAAGTTGATAATATTTACGAAAAGCCTTAGAAAAATTAAGAGGATCGTCATAGCCGACAGAATAGGCTACGATTTTAATGGGTTCATTAGTTGTTATTAATAATTCACTAGCTCGTTGCATCCGAACTTGTAAGAGGTATTCTTTTGGTGATTGATTTTGAAATTCTTTAAAGGAAGTTGAAAGGTAGCTTCGATTCATCATGAGATGTTTTGCAATTGAATTAATGCTTAGATTGGAGTTTCCATACTGAGTATCAATGAACCTTTTGGTTTTATACCATATTTTTTGAGTAGGATTGGTATCTGTTGTTTGTTGATGAGGGAAGTATTTGTGAAGAAGGAAAAAGATATCATAGAGACTGCTAAAAAGATGGAGATGCATCTCCGTATCGAGGTCGATATTTTGAGCAGTTTGGATAGCTTTACTCATTCCTTTTTCGACTTTGTCTGAGTGCTTTTGTTTTCGGAGAACGGCATCTCGTCCCAAGGTAGATAGTTGGAAATATTCTTCGGTCTTACTTCCGGATAGTCCAAACCAATAATAGGTCCAGGGTTCTCTCTCATCTGCTTGGTAGAAAGTAACTTCGTTGGGCTTTAGAAGAAAAAAATCACCTGTGCTTAAAGAATGGACTTCTCCCTTATGATGAAAGGTTCCTTTTCCCTTTACGATGTAGTGGAGCACATAGTTGGAACGTACGGCAGGTCCATAGGAATAATTAGGAGCACATTCTTCGTATCCGAAGAAATCAATGGTTAGGTCAATCGTATTGGTTTTGTATTCAGCAAATCGTAACATTTTTACACCTCT
Organism: Streptococcus sp. 10F2; assembly: GCF_054331515.2. Classification (NCBI taxonomy): domain Bacteria; kingdom Bacillati; phylum Bacillota; class Bacilli; order Lactobacillales; family Streptococcaceae; genus Streptococcus; species Streptococcus sp. 10F2. The sequence continues at coordinate 16,747 of NZ_JBTGGE020000017.1, forward strand.
TCTAACATTTTACCATGTTCTTCTAACAAAAAGCCATTAAAGAAACCGTATCCATTCTGTATAATAATGGTAAAAATGAGGAGTGAGATATGGGAATACTGATAAAAGATACTATTTTTTACATTACTAGCAAAGATTTATCTTTAGTAATTGAGAATAAGGATGGTGATTTGTTATTACGTCATTTTGGAAGAAAAATAACAAATTACCATCATTCCAATGCAGTATTTGAGAAGGATCATGCCTTTTCAGGTCAATTAAATCCGAATAATCGGACTTATAGTTATGATACTCAACGCCAAATTCTTGGTTTACATGGTTTCGGAGACTTTCGTCAGCCATCGGTTAAGATTCAGCATGGGGTGACAGATATAACCCGTTTTGTTTTTTCTAAGGCTGAGGTTGTTAAAGGGATGTCGCTTGAATCTAGTCTCCCGTATCCGCATTCTTTAGGGGATTCGGAGACCTTGGTATTGACTCTGGTTGATGAGGTTGCTGATTTGGAACTGCGTCTGTTTTATACAGTTGTCGAAAATAGCAATACCATCGTAAGTTATGCAAGACTCGAAAATAAATCCTCTGAACCTGTGGTTATTCGTCGGATGTTAAGTGCAATGGTGGATATCCCAGCAGGAAATTATGACAGTATCACGTTACAAGGTGCCTATGGTCGTGAGAAGAAGGTTCGTAGACAAGGAGTGGAGCAAGGGATATTCAAAATTGTTTCGAATAGGGGGGCTTCAGGCCACGCGCAGACACCTGCCTTGATTCTCTGTGAACGGACAGCGACAGAGCAGGCTGGAGAGGCCTGGGCTTTGCAACTAATGTATAGTGGTAATTTTCAAGCCTTTGTTCAGCAAAGTCAGCTAGATGAAGTTCGTCTTGGCATTGGGATTGAGGATGAGAATTTTTCCTGGGAGCTTGCTCCGGGAGAACGGTTTGAAAGTCCAATCGCTTTGATGTCCTACTCTTATACAGGATTAACAGGGTTAACAAGTGAAAGTCAACAATTTGTGACAGATTATATTGTCCCAAGCCAGTTTGCTCAGCAGGAACGTCCTATTTTGTTAAATAACTGGGAAGCAACTTATTTTGATTTTAAAAAGGAGAAGTTGCTGGAGTTAGCTGACGAGGCGCAACAGGTTGGGATTGAACTGTTTGTGTTAGATGATGGTTGGTTTGGGAATCGATTTGATGATAATCGAGCTCTTGGAGACTGGATTGTTAATGAAGAAAAACTTGGAGGAAATCTACAAGAGTTGATCCAGGAGATACATGCCAAGGGCTTGCAATTTGGTTTGTGGTTTGAACCTGAAATGATCTCTGTGGATAGTGATCTTTATCGGGCGCATCCAGATTGGGCGATTCAGGCTCCCGGTTATGACCATACCTATTCTCGAAACCAGTTAGTATTAAACTTGGCGAATCCTGAAGTTGTGGATTATTTGAAACAGGTCATTGATGGAATTCTTACGGAGTACGCGATTGACTATGTGAAATGGGACTATAACCGAAATATGACCAACTTGGGGAATGGTCGGAATTATCAGGAGACACAAGAGCAATCTCATGCCTATATGTTGGGGCTATATGAGCTAGTGGCTTATTTGACACAAAAACATTCGCATATTTTATTTGAATCTTGCTCGGGTGGGGGTGGTCGTAACGACTTAGGAATGTTACGTTATTTCCCACAGGTTTGGGCTAGTGACAATACAGATGCAATTGCACGTCTTCCAATTCAATATGGGTCTAGTTACCTCTATCCTACAATTGCTATGGGAGCTCATGTGTCAGCAGTGCCAAATCATCAAGTTGCCCGGAGTACAAGTTTGGAAACCAGAGGCCATGTGGCTATGATGGGAAATCTAGGTTATGAATTAGATCTAACCAGTTTGTCTCTAGAGGAAAAACGAGCGATTAAAGAACAAATTGCTTGTTATAAAGATATTCGTCCAATTGTGCAGTTTGGAAAACAATACCGTTTACTAAATCCAGAAGATGCGAGCAATGAGGCGGCGGTTGAGTTTGTGTATAAGGATCAGGTCTTAGTGACCTATGTTCGTGTATTATCAACCATTGAAACCATTGAAAGTACCGTGAAATTATGTGGTTTAGATGCAGAAGCCAACTATCGATTACGGGGTACTGACAAGGTCTATTCTGGAGCAGAGTTGATGTATGCTGGATTGACAATGGTTTTATCTCAAGGGGATTTCCGAAGCAATCAGTTTATCTTTGAAAAAATCTAAAGCCTTGCTTTGCTTATTACGTATAGAAAAGAGGAAATTATGAAGTGGTACAGCAAGTTTGCCTTAGTTGGATTATCAACTGTAACAGTGTTAGGTGTAGCTGCTTGTGGGCAGAAACCGGAATCCACGAGTCAAAAAATTAAAGTTGAATTTTTTAACCAAAAACAAGAGATGACAGATACTCTGGAAGAAATTTCAAGAGATTTTGAAAAAGAGAATCCAAATATTGATATTGAAATTACAAATGTGCCTGCTGCAGGAATTGTGCTGAAAACGCGGATGTTATCAGGGGATGTGCCAGACATAGTCCATATCTATCCACAAAACATTGATTTTCAAGAATGGACAAAAGCAGGGAAATTTATGGATATGACTGGAAAGTCCTATCTGAATAACTTGAAAAATGATTATGCTAGTTTTTATGAGGTGGATGGGAAGGTATACAATGTTCCTCTGAATGCGAATGTTTCTGGAATCTACTACAACAAAACAAAATTTAAAGAATTGGGAATCGAACCTCCTAAAACTTATGCGGAATTTAAAGAGATTGTAAAGAAAATTAAAGACACAGGTCTGGCTCCTTTTGCGGTAGCAGGAAGTGAGGGCTGGACTTTAAATGGCTACCATCAGCTTTCCTTGATTACATCTGCTGGTAGTGGAGATGCTGTCAATGACTATTTACGTTTCTCTGCTCCGAATTCAATTTCTCCAGATGATGCCTTGTTGAAAGCGGACAGGGACAAACTTGATTTATTGGCGAATAACACTCAAGAAGGCTGGAGAGGTGCCGGTTATAGTGATGCCATTGCTGCTTTTTCAAGTGGAGAAGCTTTGATGATGCCCCAAGGTTCTTGGGCTTTGGCTGCAATCAATCAACAGGAACCTGAGTTTGAAGTAGGAATGTTTGCATTCCCAGGACAAAAGGAAGGTCAAAAAGCTACCGTCGGAGCAGGCGATTTAGCTTTATCTGTATCAGCTACAAGTAAGCATCAGAAAGAAAGTGAAGCGTTTGTGGCCTATATGACCCGTCCGGAAGTGATGCAAAAATACTATGATGTGGATGGTTCCCCCGTTTCTGTTAAAGGTGTAAAAACAGATCCTAATGCTCCTTTAGCTGAAATTTCAGAATTAGCCTTTACGGATAGACACTTTGTCTGGTTGGCTCAAAAATGGACTTCTGAAGAGGATTTCTTCAATCTAAGTGCGAACTATCTCTTAGAACAAAATCCAGTGATGCTAGCGGATAACTTAAATGCCTTCTTCAATCCCATGAAGGCTGATCTTGATTAGGATAGGAGTGTAATCATGAGAAAATTGTTAAATAAGTATTGGGCTTGGACTTTCTTAGCGATTCCCATCGTTTTGCAGCTCATTTTCTTTTATTTACCCATGTTACAAGGTGTCTTTTTCAGCTTTACCAATTGGACAGGGCTTACTTATAATTATGACTTTGTCGGTCTTAATAATTATAAATTGTTGATGTTGGACGCTAAATTTTTCCAGGCTATTTCATTTACCATTATCTTGACCTTGGCTTTAATTATTGGAGAAATTGTACTTGGTTTGTTTATTGCGCGTACTTTAAATTCTAAAATAAAAGGTCGCACCTTTTTTAGAGCTTGGTTCTTCTTCCCAGCCGTGCTATCATCTCTGACTGTATCCTTAATCTTTAAACAGTTCTTTAATTATGGATTGCCAGCAATTGGAAAATTCCTAGGTATTGGTTTTCTGCAAGAGAGCTTGTTGGGGACTAGTACAGGAGCGATTGTGGCAACGATATTTGTTCTCCTTTGGCAAGGAGTGGCTATGCCGATTATTCTGTTTTTAGCAGGTTTGCAAAGTATTCCAGAGGAGATTGTTGAAGCTGCTGAGATTGATGGAGCTTCGTCTAAACAGACATTCTGGAATATTGAACTACCTTATTTGCTCCCTACGATTTCGATGGTCTTTATTTTAGCGTTGAAAGCAGGATTGACAGCTTTTGATCAAATTTTTGCTTTAACGAGTGGTGGACCTAACAATGCAACAACGTCTTTAGGACTTCTTGTTTATAATTATGCGTTTAAGAGCAATCAATTTGGTTATGCGAATGCTATTGCGATCATTCTATTTATACTGATCGGGGTAATATCTGTGATTCAAATTCGATTGTCTCGTAGGTTTGAAATCTAGTAGAGGTGGCTTTATGAACAAAATGAAACAAACAACGGATTTTTGGAAATATCTTTTATTGAGTGTTGGTGGGATCTTTATTTTCCTTCCGCTCATGGCAACCGTTTTTTCATCGTTTAAGACGACAAAAGATATTGTTGCGAATTTCTTCGGTTTTCCAAATCCTTTTACAATGGACAATTATGAACGTTTGATTTCGGATGGAATTGGAGGATATTTTTGGAATTCCAGTGTGATTACAATTCTCTCATTATTGGCTGTCGGAATGGTTATTCCAGCAGCGGCATATGCAATTGCGAGAAATATGTCTAGGCGAAAAGCTTTTGCCATTATGTATTCACTATTAATTCTTGGGATTTTTGTTCCGTTTCAAGTCATCATGATCCCTATTACAGTTATGATGAGTAGTCTTGGTTTAGCCAATATGTGGGGATTAGTATTGCTTTACTTAACCTATGCTGTACCGCAGACGCTTTTCCTATATGTTGGATATATTAAGTTGAGTATACCGGATAGCCTTGATGAGGCTGCTGAGATTGATGGTGCTGACCGCTTTACAACCTATCGTCAGGTCATCTTTCCGATGCTGAAACCCATGCATGCGACAACGTTAATTATTAATGCTCTTTGGTTCTGGAATGATTTTATGTTGCCGCTTCTTATTTTGAATAAGGATTCTAAACTATGGACTCTTCCTCTATTCCAGTATAACTACCAAGGTCAATACTTTAATGATTATGGTCCAAGTTTTGCGTCCTATATTGTCGGAATTATTACAATTACAATTGTCTACTTGATCTTCCAGAAAAATATTATTTCAGGTATGAGCAATGGAGCTGTTAAATAGCTCAAGAAAATGAGGAGAGAAAAATGGTTGAATTAAATCTTAATCACATCTATAAGCAATATGAAAATGCGTCACATTATTCTGTTGAAGATTTTAATCTACACATTCAGGATAAGGAGTTTATTGTGTTTGTAGGGCCTTCGGGGTGTGGAAAATCAACGACACTCCGGATGGTAGCTGGTTTAGAAGATATTACCAAAGGTGAATTAACAATCGATGGTGAAGTGGTCAATGATAAGTCGGCAAAAGACCGGGATATTGCAATGGTTTTCCAAAACTATGCCCTTTATCCGCATATGACAGTTTACGATAACATGGCTTTTGGTTTAAAATTGAGAAATTATTCAAAAGAGGAAATTGATAAACGAGTCCGCAATGCTGCTCAGATTTTAGGTCTAGTAGAATTTTTAGACCGCCGTCCAGCAGATCTATCGGGAGGTCAACGTCAGCGGGTTGCCATGGGACGTGCGATTGTTCGGGATGCGAAAGTCTTTTTAATGGATGAACCGCTTTCTAATTTGGATGCCAAATTACGGGTTTCCATGCGGGCAGAGATTGCGAAAATCCATAAACGGATTGGGGCTACAACTATCTATGTAACACATGATCAAACAGAAGCTATGACTTTGGCGGATCGCATTGTCATTATGAGTGCGACTAAAAATCCTGATGGTTCAGGAACAATTGGGCGAGTAGAGCAGATTGGCACCCCTCAAGAGTTGTATAATCATCCTGTCAACAAATTTGTAGCTGGTTTTATTGGAAGTCCAGCCATGAACTTTTTTGAGGTGACTGTTCAAGAAAACACGATTGTCTTTGAGAATGGTCTTGAAATGGAGGTTCCTCTAGGTCAGATTAAAGTTTTACAAGAGGCTGGTTATGTAGGTAAAAAAGTCATCTTTGGGATTCGTCCAGAAGATATTACCAGCAATTTAGTAGCACAAGAAGCTTATCCAAATGCAACAGTTGAAGCTGTTGTGACGATTTCAGAACTATTAGGATCTGAAACGATGCTCTATGCGCAGTTTTCTAAAGAGGAATTTGCTGCTCGGGTGGATTCTCAAGATTTCCATCATCCAGGAGAAAAAGTTAGTTTGACCTTTAACGTAGGAAAAGGACACTTCTTTGATCTCCAAACGGAAAAAGCTATTCGTTAATAGTTACTTTGTAAGGACTGGAATAACATTCTTATTCCTGCCCTTACACAGTTGCTTGAGTCAGATCTGAAACGTTCATTAGATCACAAATGAATTCGTGAAGTATTCCAATCATGTAGAATTCAAGCTTGTCTGACTTTATAAAAGCTTTTGTTAAAAATGGATTACTAACTAAGATTTTGAGGTTGGGACTTGTGCCCAGCCTCTCATTCGATTTAGAACTATTAAAGGAGTTAGTCGTGTTTGCTTTAGAAAAATCATTGCCCCTAGCTACTAAGGAAATAGATGTGTTAACAGTAGGGGAAGTTTTAATCGATATGATCGAAACAGACGGTGTTTATCAAGCTCATTTTGGAGGCTCACCTGCGAATATAGCGATGAACGTACAGGCTTTAGGAGGACGTTCATCCTTGGTGGCAGCAGTTGGGAAGGACCGCTTGGGGCAGTTTTTAAAAGATAAGATTGATGCCAGAGGAGTGCAGGCTTTGATTCAAGAAAAGCAACAATCTACGAGTATGGTGGTTGTGAATCAGAGTCAAGGAACTCCGACTCCTATTTTTTACCGTGGAGCAGATGCTCATATTGAATTTACAGATGAGTTAGAAGATCTACTGGGAAAAAGTAAAATTCTACATTTTTCTTGTTGGCCAATTTCACAATCTCAATCGCGGCAAACGGTAGAAGCCCTAATTGCAAAGTGTCGGGAGGAGGGAATCATTGTGTCTTTTGATCCTAACTACCATCCAGATATTTGGGAGTTAGGTCACGATGGCATTGCCTATATCCAACAGATTATGCAACAGGTTGATATTGTGAAACCATCTGAGGATGATGCGGAGCGAATTTTTGGTCCAGACACGGTTGAAAACCATATTCAAAAATTCCTAGACTTGGGTGCTAAGTTGGTCATCATGACATTGGGGAAAGATGGTCTGATTGTTGCTACAAGAGAGAAGCAGATTGCAAAACCAACCAAGGCTAAGAAAGTTGTTGATACAACTGGTGCAGGAGATGCTTTCTGGTCTGGCTTTTATACAGGGATTAGTCAGGGGAAAACCATTCAGGAAGCGATCGATTCCGGTTTAGTGACGTCAGCCTATAAATTAGAGTTTTTAGGAGCTGTTGTTGACTTACCGAGCTTGGAGGAATTAGAGGAAAGAGCACATGCCAAAGAATAAAGTACAATTAATGACATATCCAGATTCATTAGGTGGGAATCTGAAGGAGTTAAAAACAAACTTAGATTTATATTTTCCAGATGTTTTTCAGGGTGGGATTCATATTCTTCCTCCCTATCCTTCATCTGGTGATAGGGGATTCGCACCTCTAACATATTTTGAAATTGATCCAAAATTTGGGGACTGGTCAGATATGCAGGCCCTGGCGGAAGATTATGATTTACTTTTAGATTTGATGGTGAATCATATTTCTCAAAAATCTCATTATTTTCAAGATTTTTTAGAAAAAGGTCGAGAGTCTGACTATGCAGACTATTTCTTAACCTTGGAAAAAATTTGGAAAGATGGAAATCCAGTTCAGGAAGATATTGATAAAATGTTCTTGCGGCGTGAGGTTCCTTATTCTGAATTTATCATTGAAAAAACAGGAGAATTGGAACGAGTATGGACAACATTTGGGAAGACAACACCGTCTGAACAAATTGATTTTGATATTTATTCGGCTAAAGTACGCCAACTGTTTAAGGATATCTTTGAGCATTTTAGTAATAATGGAATTCGAATGATACGCTTGGATGCTGTTGGTTATGTTATTAAGAAGATTGGGACATCTAGCTTTTTTGTAGAACCAGATATCTATGAATTTTTAGATTGGATTATGGAATTGGCAACATCTTATAACATTGAGTTGCTTCCAGAGGTTCATTCTCATTATTCTATCCAATATAGTTTATCCAAACACGGTTTTTGGATCTATGATTTTATTTTGCCGTATCGGATATTTGAAGCTCTATCAGATGAAACCAATGTTCATTTAGCTCATTATCTAAAGACTCGTCCCCATCGTCAATTTACCATGTTGGATTGTCATGATGGTCTCCCTGTGAAACCGGATCTGGATGGTTTAATTGATAGCAAGGAAGCACGTCGTTTAACGGACTTGGCAGCCAGCCGAGGTGCGAATATGAGCTTGATTGTCTCAGATGAACATAAAGAAGCGGATGGTTTTGATGTGCATCAAATTCGTTCTACAATCTATTCATTATTTGAAGAAGATGCAGCAACGTATTTATTAGCACGTGGCTTACAACTCTTTACACCAGGGATTCCACAAATATACTATGTTGGCCTTCTTGCTGGAAAAAATGATTTAGAGATGTTTGAAAAAACGGGAGATGGACGTGAAATTAATCGTCACAATTATTCCCAAGCAGAGATTGCAGAAGCTGTGCAAACAGATGTTGTCAAAGGTCTTGTAGAGTTGATTCGTTTCCGAAATGAACATCCTGCATTTTCTGGTGATTTTACGGTAGAGACAGAAGGAGAAGAGATTATCTTATTGAAATGGACGCTGGGAGAAGAGTATTGTCAGTTACGGGCGAATCTCAAAACCAAAAGTGGTCAGATTGTCTATTCAAATGATGGAGAAGTTGGTGAATACTTATTGTAAAATGAGGAAGTAAGATGGAAAAAAAGTGGTGGCAGCGGGCAACGATTTATCAAATTTATCCGAAATCATTTCAGGATTCTAATGGCGATGGAATTGGAGATCTTCAAGGGATTATTCAGCGGTTAGATTATTTACAGGAACTAGGAATCACAGCGATTTGGCTTTCCCCTGTTTATGAGAGTCCGATGGATGATAATGGGTATGATATTGCAGATTATCGTGCCATAGCTTCTATTTTTGGAACTATGGAAGATATGGAAAAGCTGATTCGAGAAGCCAAAAAACGTTCTATTCGAATCATCATGGATTTGGTTGTGAATCACACTTCTGATGAGCATGCTTGGTTTCTGGAAGCTAGAAAGGATTCTACCAATCCGAAAAGAGATTTTTATATTTGGCGAGATCAACCCAATTGCTTAGAGTCGGTATTTAGTGGTTCTGCTTGGGAATTTGATGCAGCAACGAATCAGTATTATCTCCATTTTTTTAGTAAAAAACAGCCAGATTTAAATTGGGAGAACCCAACATTACGTCAGGAAATTTACGAGATGATGAATTTCTGGATTGATAAGGGAATTGGTGGTTTTCGAATGGATGTGATTGATATGATTGGAAAAATACCCGATCAATTGATTTCTGCGAATGGCCCCAAGCTTCACGACTATCTCCAAGAAATGAATCGGGCGACGTTTGGGAATACAGATTTATTAACGGTTGGTGAAACTTGGGGAGCGACTCCAGAAATTGCCAAAGAGTATTCGAATCCGGAACGTAATGAGTTATCGATGGTATTTCAATTTGAACATATTGCTCTTCAGCATAAGCCTGGAAAGCCCAAATGGGAATATGAAAAGCGATTGGATGTTGAGAAACTCAAGGAAATTTTTAATAAATGGCAAACAGAGTTAGGGATAGATCAGGGTTGGAATTCCTTGTTTTGGAATAATCATGACTTACCCCGAGTATTATCCATTTGGGGAGATACGGCTCAATACCGGATAAAATCGGCTAAAGCCCTGGCTATTCTATTGCATCTTATGCGAGGGACTCCCTATATTTATCAAGGAGAGGAAATTGGCATGATCAATTACCCGTTCCAAACGTTAGAGGAAGTGGAGGATATAGAGTCCCGTAATTACATCAAAGAGCAATTGCAGAAGGGAGTAGATCCAGAGATTCTTTTGGATCAAATCCGTCATGTTGGGCGTGATAATGCGCGAACTCCTATGCAATGGAGTCAGGGGGATCAGGCCGATTTTACGGAATCCAGTCATCCCTGGTTAGCAGTTAATCCAGACTATCAGGAGTTTAATGTTCAGGCGGCTTTACAGGATCCCAATTCCATTTTTTATACCTATCAACAATTGGTTCACCTTCGGAAAGAAGAAGATTGGATTGTTTATGGGGACTTTGAATTAGTGAATACGAGTGACGCGGTGTTTGCTTATCGACGAACCTATCTGTCAAAGACCTATCTGATTGTTGTCAATTTATCGGATCAAGTTCAGTCCTTTGAAGAGGATTTGGGACAAGGCAAGATTATCATTTCAAATGGTGAGACTGATCTCAAATTTGTTCGCGAGCAGAAGCAGTTATTGCCGTGGGATGCTTTTTGTGTAGAATGGAAGTAAGAGTGACTGGCTTAGTATGAAATGATGAGGGATTTTCTTGGAAATAAGTCCTATCTGTTGAATCTATCAGTGATTCGTTGAATAAGAACTGGAAAGGAATTAAGTAAAAGGATGAAGCGATTAGAAGTATTAGAACAATTTGAGGGAGTATTTGGTTACTCTGCTGATCAAGCTTATTTTTCACCAGGACGAATTAATCTTATCGGTGAGCATACAGACTATAATGGGGGGTGTGTACTACCAGCAGCCATTACATTAGGAACTTATGGAGCTGCATCTCGACGGCAAGATCAATTACTAAGATTCTATTCAGAAAATTTTGCAGACCAAGGGATTATTGAGGTATCCTTGGATGATCTTAGCTATAAGGTAGAAGATGGGTGGACAAATTATGCCAAAGGAGTTCTCCATTTTTTACAGGAAGAAGGTCACACCATTTCAAGTGGTATGGATGTGTATGTGCATGGAACGATTCCAAATGGATCTGGTCTCTCTTCCTCTTCTTCGTTAGAATTGTTAATTGGAGTTATTGCGGAAGACTTGTACAATCTTGAGATTAGCCGATTGGATCTGGTAAAAATTGGAAAACGGACAGAGAATGATTTTATTGGTGTGCAATCCGGTATTATGGATCAATTTGCTATTGGTATGGGGGCAAGGAAAAGTGCCATTTATTTAGATACGAATACGCTTGATTATGAACTAGTTCCTGTTGATTTGAAGGATAATGTGATTATTATTATGAATACAAAGAAACGCCGTGAATTAGTGGATTCTAAGTATAATGAACGCCGGTCGGAATGTGAATTAGCATTAGCGGAGTTGCAAAAAGAGCTGCCGATTCAAAGTTTGGGAGAACTAGATTTTTGGACCTTTGATGAGCATGCCTATTTAATTAAGGACGCTGATCGGCTTAAACGAGCTCGTCATGCTGTGTTGGAAAATCTTCGAACATTAAAGGCAAGTAAAGTTCTAAAAAATGGGGAATTAGAAGAATTTGGTCATTTAATGAATGCCTCTCACATTTCTCTTCAACATGATTATGAGGTGACCGGATTTGAATTGGATACATTGGTCCATACGGCTTGGAAACAAGAAGGGGTTCTGGGGGCAAGGATGACAGGAGCAGGATTTGGAGGTTGTGCCATTGCTTTGGTCAAAAAAGACAGGGTTGAAGCTGTTCAAGAAGCAATTTACCGTGAATATCTTGAGGCTGTCGGCTATGAGCCAGAATTTTATAGCGCAGAAATTGCTAGTGGCAGCCAAATCTTAGAATAGGAGAACAAATGGTCGGAAATTTAGTGGAGAACTTTGTGTCTGCCATCATTGAACACACAGACTATGCAGATTTGGATCGTCTTTATTTAGCCAATCGAATCTATGCATTGGTAGGCGATTCTGCTAGGGATGCTGAGAGTTCGGAAATGAATCCGATTACTATGAAAAATGAGTTGCTTCAACTAGGAGTGAAACATGGTTTCATAGAGGATGTTGAGGAAGAACGAGAAATCGTGGGAAGTCAGTTGATGGATCTTTTGACACCGAGTCCGAGTCAAGTCAATCGAGCTTTTTGGGAGACTTATCGTCTTTCCCCGCAAGAAGCTATTCGCAATTTTTATACACTTAGCCAAAATAATGACTATATTAAGACGGATCGTATTGCTAAGAATATTGCCTATACTACCCAGAGCCCTTATGGAAATTTAGAGATTACCATTAACTTATCGAAACCGGAAAAAGATCCTAAGGCCATTGCGGCAGCAAAATTACTACCGTCATCTGATTTCCCTAAATGTCTGTTGTGTATGGAAAATGAAGGATACCTAGGACGTTTGAATCATCCAGCTCGTAGTAATCACCGTATTATTCGATTTGAGATCGATCAACGAGAATGGGGATTTCAATACTCACCATATGCGTATTTTAAAGAACATGCGATTTTCTTTTTAGAGCAGCATCAGCCAATGGAAATTAGTAACCAGACTTTTGCCAATCTGTTATCGATTGTAGAAACTTTTCCAGGATATTTTGCAGGGTCTAATGCGGACTTGCCAATTGTCGGTGGCTCTATCTTAACGCACGAACATTACCAAGGCGGACGCCATACATTTCCAATGGAGACAGCGAATCTAGTAGCTACTTTTCAAGTTAAAGGATTTTCGGATGTTGAAGCTGGCATTCTTCATTGGCCAATGTCTGTCATTCGTCTTCGGAGTCAAGAGAAAGATTCTTTGATAGCTTTGGCTTCAAAAATTCTCTCTGCATGGAGATCTTATTCAGATGATGAACTAGGTATCTCTTCAGAATCTGAAGGGATTCCACATCATACGATTACTCCTATTGCGCGTAAGAAGGGAGCATTTTTTGAATGTGATCTTGTTTTACGGAACAACCAAACTTCGGAGGAATTTCCAGATGGCATTTACCATCCGCATCCAGATGTTCAACACATTAAGCAGGAAAATATCGGCCTTATTGAAGTCATGGGATTGGCTATTTTACCACCGAGATTGAAAACTGAGTTCCAAACGGTAAAAGATTATCTTTTGGGAAAAGTTGAAGCGGTGAATCCAATTCATCAAGTTTGGGCTGATGAATTAAAAGAGAAGTACCCAGATGTTCATGAGGGAAATGTAGAGGCTATTCTTCGTCAAGCTGTGGGTGACAAATTTACCCGCGTCTTAGAAGATGCAGGTGTGTTCAAACAAGATGAGATAGGGCAAGCTGCTTTTCACCGTTTTGTTGAATCGTTGGGAGTGGAAGAATTTTCTCAACTTACTCCCCCGCTCTAAGCATCGTGAATGCTGTTTCCTAAGGCATTTTGGAGAGATGTTCTTCCAAAATGAAAAAAATTAAAAAAAGTGTTGACAAAGCTAAAGGATTTGGTAAAATAGAGTACATGAGAAAAGCAGAAGTGAGAGCTTCTCGCCTTGCGACTAACGTTGTCTGGCTCTACGATTCAAGTCCTATCTAGGATTCTATTCGTGTGAGTGGGTTTGCGTTAGCAGACCCACTCTTGTTTTTCTCGAAATAAAATAAAGAGGTGAACACCATAGCAAAACAAGACTTATTCATCAATGATGAAATTCGTGTGCGTGAAGTTCGCTTGATTGGTCTTGAAGGGGAGCAGCTTGGTATTAAACCATTGAGTGAAGCTCAAGCCATCGCGGATGATGCCAATGTTGATTTGGTTTTAATCCAACCCCAAGCAAAACCACCTGTTGCTAAAATTATGGACTACGGTAAGTTCAAATTTGAGTACCAGAAAAAGCAAAAGGAGCAACGTAAAAAGCAAAGCGTTGTAACGGTCAAAGAAGTTCGCCTAAGTCCAACAATTGACAAGGGAGACTTTGAGACAAAACTTCGGAATGCACGCAAATTCCTTGAAAAGGGAAATAAAGTCAAAGTGTCCATTCGATTCAAAGGTCGGATGATCACCCACAAAGAAATTGGAGCTAAGGTTCTCGCTGATTTTGCTCAGGCGACACAAGATGTGTCCATTATTGAGCAAAGAGCGAAGATGGATGGACGTCAAATGTTCATGCAATTGGCTCCCATTCCAGACAAAAAATAAGGTCTGATCAATAGAAAAGAGGAGAAATCATGCCAAAACAAAAAACACACCGCGCATCTGCTAAACGTTTCAAACGTACTGGTTCAGGCGGACTTAAACGCTTCCGTGCTTACACTTCCCACCGTTTCCACGGAAAAACTAAAAAACAACGTCGTCACCTTCGCAAAGCTTCAATGGTTTCTGCAGGAGACTTCAAACGTATTAAATCAATGCTTACAGGTCTTAAATAAGACATACTCGTATAACTAGAATCTGGAGGAAAACTAAATGGCACGTGTTAAAGGTGGCGTTGTATCACGCAAACGTCGTAAACGTATTCTAAAACTCGCTAAAGGTTACTATGGCGCTAAACATATCTTGTTCCGCACAGCGAAAGAACAAGTAATGAACTCTTACTACTATGCATACCGTGATCGTCGTCAGAAGAAACGTGACTTCCGTAAACTATGGATCACACGTATCAATGCGGCAGCTCGTATGAACGGACTTTCATACTCACAAATGATGCATGGATTGAAATTGGCTGAAATCGAAGTAAACCGTAAAATGCTTGCGGATCTTGCTGTTAACGATGCAGCAGCTTTCACAGCTTTGGCAGATGCTGCTAAAGCAAAACTTGGAAAATAAATTTTGACAGTTAAACCCTTTGGAGTCTCCAAAGGGTTTTCTTCTGCCTTTCTAATAACCTCGGAATTCTAAGTATAGTCATTTAGTTTTTAAATAGTATGTTATTGCATCAGTTATAGAGTCCATTTTACGAAGTAATTCTGTAACTGATTTTTTTAAAATAGCCCAGCTTTTTTCAATAGGATTTAATTCTGGAGA
>NZ_JBTGGE020000018.1:0-20675 GCF_054331515.2 Streptococcus sp. 10F2
ATAAAGCTGCTGTTTCTTTACGTGTATGTCCCTCTTTAACATATTCAAGGACACGTTTTCTAAAATCAATTCCGTATGCCATAAAAATAGTATATCATATACAGTTTATAATCTAAAAGAGTATAATTCTTTAGAAACAGGTTTTTTTGATGGAAACGGTGCTACAAATGGGAACATTACAGGTGAAAATGCGGAAAAAATGGCTGCCTTTTACAAATATTGGAGTAGTTATTTAGATGCAACCCCAGCCTTTTTATCATTTTTAGCTTATTTACCAGGAGGAATTGCCAAGGCACTTTATCAAATTACGGCTAGCCTTGAACATGTTTTTAATAATATGTTTAAGTTATTTGGGCTATTTGGTTATCTTGGGGATAGTAATACGGTTATTGGACAGTTTTACTATTGGTTTCAAGTTTTGGGAACTACAATTTTTACTTTAATACTTGTCGTCTCGGCTCTCATGGGTGTTTTTACTAAGCCTGTTAAGTTTAAGGGGGTTATAACCAATTTCTTATTAGTAAGCTTTGTAACAGCTGTTTTACCATTTGGTCTAACGACCATTTCATCTTCCTTAGCTCAAGATGCCATGAATATACAAACAGTAACTAGTGGTGATTCAGATGACAGTAAGCATTATTCTTCTCTAGCTATTCAGCCTATGAAGAATAATGTGGTTGATTTAAAGGTTTTGATTGATAATGACTTTTCAACGGAGCTCTTTCCTTTGGACAGTTATGGTTATATCAAACCTCCCAAAGAAGGATCAACACCTGTCAATAATATAACTGATAGTCCAGATAAACGAGATACCTCTGATTTTGCGACTCGAATAGACTTTGGTGCCACCTATGGGGCCTCTAATTCAGATTTATTGGATGAGATGGAGGAAGAGCAGAAGGGATTAAAGGGACTATTTTTGCATAGGTTGAATGCGAGTCAGAATGGAGTAGAGACAATAACTGATCATAAAATTGTCGGTGAAATGAATGCTCTGGAGCCAGTCTATATGAGGTATACCGTTAACTGGCTAGGCCTGTTTTTGCAATATGGAATTCTTATTGTTCTCTTAATTTCCATGTCTATCAAGTTTGTGAAATCAGTATTTGATATTGTCATTCAAGCTATGATTTCTCCCATTCAAGGTTATTCATCTTTATCAAGTTCAAAAAAATACAAGGAGTTACTAAGAACAATGGGAGGTGCACTTGCTGGAATTTTCTTTGAAATAATCATTATGCGGATGACTTTAGAAATTTTACGGGATTTGCCAACCCTATCTGTGACGACTGTTACCAAATTATCGGGTGGTTTCTTTGATGGACTCAATATGTGGGAGCAGTGTTTAGCTGCCTGCATCATCTATGTAGGGATCTTCTTTGCGGCTATGCAAGGGGTATCTATGATTGAGCGTTGGCTAGGTGTTTCTACAGGCCATAGTGAAACAGCTCAACAGTTGATTGGTGCCATGATGGCAGGTCAAGCTTTTGCGACAGGTGCTGGAGCATTAGGAGAGATGGCCTTTGCAGGTGGAGGAGCGGCTATGAATGTTGCTAAAAAAGTTCCTGGAGTTGCTGCAGAGGGAAGTAAGGTTCTTGGAAATAGTCTAGCTGCAACTGGTGGAGGTATCCGAGGTGTTTGGGGAGCGGCCCGGGATCAAGGGATTAAGAATACAGCCAAGGGTGGTCTCAGTAATATGATTGACGTGGCAGACGTTCTAGGTAAGGAAGCGGTTGGTAAGGCAAAAGATTTTGCGGGAGGAGTAGCTGATTCTCTGGGGCAAAAAGAACAAGCTGGATACGAGGCAGGCTACAATGCTTTTAAAGATAATAGTCTGAAAGATTCTCCGCAAAGTATTTTAAATACACCATCGAAGGATTTTAATGAAGCTATGGGATTTGAGCCTAGCCTTAATAGTGGTGGAGGAGAAACAGGGGCATCTGTGGACTTTCCTGATTCATCTGGTGAGGGTCCATCAGGAGTGACTGAATCAAGTCTAGATAGTGGGCCAACAGGAGGTCCATCTTTAGAGGTAGGACAACCAGATCATTTTAATGCGGAACCTAATTTAGAACCAACGACAACAAATAGTTCGTCACCAGATCTTGGACAAGCGGCTGGTCGGGGTACTAAACCTTCTCTAAATAGAAGTCAATCTAAACCTTCAGATTTACAGCCGAATCTTACTAATCAGGTAAATAGAACAGAAAAACCATCGTCTAAAGATCGCTTTAAGAATTCAGTGAATCAGATGTACTTTGCTAACCAGCAAGCACAAAATGGTTTGCAGAGAATGCAGAATCCTAGTCATATTAAAGGGGCTGAGATTGAGGACGGAGATGAGTAGTTGCTATGCTTGAGATTGAAGGAAAGAGAATTGTCATTACGGGAAGTCTTAGACCAATGAGACGTGTAGAGGTTATTGAATATCTTGAAAGTAGAGGAGGGATTGTACAGTCCTTTGTCTCTTATCAAACAGATTTATTAATTGTTGGTCATAGACAGTTGGATCTATTTGAACCAGAAAAACTATCAAAGAAGTATCTAGCAGCCCTAGCATTACAAGAAAAGGGAAAGGAACTTCAAATTGTTTCAGAAGAAGCATTCTTTACGTTTATAGAGGGGTCTCAGGAATGAGGCTTCTTTTTTTGGTGAAGTTTTTTCTAGATTTGTCCCCTTAACCCCGAAAATGTCATTATCTCTTACACTAGAGTTAGGAAATGAAAGGAGTGACTAGATGTCTGAAAAATATGGTGTACCACGGGATATTTATTCCAAGGTGAAAATTATTGGGCTATTTATGGCTGATTTAGCTTTTGTGGGTGGTTCAGGAGTTGCTGCGATCAGTATAGGTACAAAGATTTTCCCAACCAGTCAGTGGGCCCAATTATTGGCATTTGTATTGTTAACCCCACTCATGTGTCTCTATCTGGTTCTTCCAACGAATGGTGGGAAAAAGAATTGGCAAAGTATGTTCTTGTTTTTTAGAAGGAGACGGAAACGTTATATCAGTTTGAATTATAAGAGAGGAGAGAAGTAATGGCTATTAAGAAGGCACCAATTCAAGAAACTACCGAAAAACGTCAATTGGGACGTAGGCAGGATCGAAAACTGGGGAACCAAGAATATTTTGATTTGCATTCGAGTGTAGCTTTACTAGATGTGAAAGGGATTATTGATAATCGTCAGGCCTATATTCAGCTGGTAGATTATGGTTACTTGCAGCTGATGGAAATACCAGGAAAAGATCTAGGATCTCTGTCTTATAACGAGATTAAAAGAACTTTAGAAAACTTTGAGAAGTGGTTGTCAGATTTTAATACAAATATTCAGATTGAGACCACAACCCTTCCAACCAATACAGATACACAAATTACAGATTTGAGGCATCATTTAAGCCGAGTTCGGGAAGAAAAAGCCAAGTTGTTCCCAGATTCTGATAGCTATGCTCAGTTGGATGATCGTGAGGAGTGGTTGAGAAAGGAAATTCAGGTAGAAGAGAGTATTCAACAGGAAATCTACAATACTGAGTTTATTTTATGGCTTTTTGCTCCAACGACTACAGATTTAGATGAGTTGGTTCGGAAAGCTAAGTCTTATGGAAATAGTGATTTTGTACCACAGGAAATTACAAAAATAAAGAAAGAACAAATCTTGAAGCAATTTAATAACATGAATGAAAAGGTTTAGGAGGTTTTATGCCAGAATTATCAAAACGAAAGCAAAGACAGTTAAAGGCTCAAGGCTATGATCTAGCCTTTCTCAGTCGAATACAACCACAAGGCAATATTGATTTTAAGAAGGATGATCGATCATGGATGAGTGGAGATGGCTATCATACAGTTCTCCATTTTTATGAGTATCCTTCAACAGATCTAGATCGCTTTTGGCTATCTGAGTTGATGCTTATTCCAGGAACACGGGCCTTCTTATCACTTTATCGTGCTAATAATAAAGAATTGAAAAAGGATATTAAGGATTCGATTGAAGAGAAATCAACACGGATCACAGGCAACAGCAAAATTGTAGATAACCAGCAAGAACTAGATGAAATCAAGGATTTGACCCAACTGGATCGAGATATTCGTAAGAAAAATATTGCTATGTTGGGAATGTACGTGCGAATTTATGTGTCGGCTTCAACTAGAGAGGAGCTGTTTAAAAGAGTAGAAGATGTTAAAGATAAAACGTCAAACTTTAAGTCGACAATCCTTGCAGGAGAATTGGACTTTGAGTATCATTCACCCTTTATTCCAGCTGAGTACCAAATTGACTTGCCAAATCATAGACGAGGAGTGCCTATTCGAGCTCATGATTTAGCTGGTGGTTATTTCTTTAATCACACGAAGCTAGAAGATCAAAGAGGTGTTTATCTGGGATGGACTCCAACTAGGGGAGCAGTTAACTTTAATTTTCTAGAGCGAGATGAAAGACGGACCAGGTCTTTTATGATTTTATCTGGGAATCCTAAGATGGGTCAACGTTCGTTCCTATTGAAACATACGGATGGTTTGTATGCAAAGGGAAATTATATCCGAAATTTTGATGCGGATGGTAGTTTTTTAGATCAGACCAGAAAGCAACATGGCTTAATTTTAGATTTATCAGGTGAAGCAAATCGAATCAATATTTTTCAGGTGTTTCCTACTGTCACAAATGAACAGGGGACAGAAATAGATAAGAAAAAATCCTACAATCTCCATATTCAAAAACTAAAGAGTATTTTAAAGCTGTTGAATCATGAGGTTACAGGTGATGATTTAACCACCTTTGGAAAAATTTTGAATGAATTTTACATCGAGGAAGGGTTATGGGCTCGTAATCCAAAATTAAATCCTGAAAGACTGAAGGCAACGGATTTAATCAATGAAGAATACCCGATTCTCTCAGATTTTGTTCTCCATATTGATGACTATAAGCGAAGCTTAACCATGCAGAAAAATCCAGATGAGATTGAGATAAAGTCGGTCAACCGTATTTATAAGACTTTTGAAGAATTGTTAACAACAAATGCGGAGATGTTTGAAGGAACAACGGAATTTCAGGATATTTCCAGTGAGCAAGTTGTTACATTTGATTTTTCAGGTTTAAAAGGAACACCACAGCTTTTAAATGCTCAGATATTTTCGGTTTTATCACTAGTATCCGCAGATATTGTCAATAATGGAAAACGGTGTAAGCAGATTCTAAAAGGAAATCCCAATTTGAGTGAGATGGATATGCAGCACTATATCGTCAATATCAGTGAGGCACAAACACTGATTAATCCAAAGTATGAAAGTAGTGTTGAATTACTGGCGGATATGATTGCATCGATGGGAGATAATTTTGCAGGTGTGGTTTTATCTGTAAACTCTCTGAGAGGAATTCTTTTTGAATCAGGGGCTGGAAATCATAGAGATCCCTATGTGACAGCTGTTCAACGTATTTTTGGATTGATGCAATATCGTGTATTTGCTCAGACAGATGAAACGAGTATTCCTCTTCTGGCAAATGCTCTAGCTGGATCTATGAATCAATCTGAACTTGAGACATTACCACGGTTGATCAAAGGCCAGCTTTTCATGAATATTGCTGGGGTAGGGAATCTGGTATTTAATCAACAGTTATTGGCTCATGAATTACAACGCTATGGTGGTATTCAATAAGGAGGAAATGATGTCTACTGAGAAAAAAGGAATTATTGGTCGAAATAGAGAGGCCTTTCAGCAATATGTAGCTATTCGTAAGGCTAGAATGCAGGCGGAACGGGAATATTTTGCATCTGAAGGTGAATCTGATCCTAAACGATTAGAGGCTCAAAAGCAAAGAGATAAAGAGTTTATTCAAAGTCTTAAGAAAGTCGGTGTGGGAACGGTTATCTTTTTGTTGATTTATGCACTTATGAAAACTATTTTAGGTCTATGGTAATAAGGAGGAGGAAGATGTGAAGAAAATAATTTATTTCTTTATGACCTTTCTATTACTGATTTGGATAGGAATTACTAGTTTAGGTGGTCTGTTTGGATCAATCGCAGGTGGGACTAATAGTGGTTGTAGTACCTCGTCTAATAAATCCATTACAAAGACTGAAGAGAGTAGCCTATCTGTATCAGATGAGCAACTGGAGAATGCCAAAAAGATTGCTGCAGTTTTGAAAGAATATGGTCTTGATGACAATAAGGTTTATGGAGCTGTAGGAAATGCTCAAGCGGAATCTTCACTAACTTCCCCATTTACCGAGATGATGAACTTTTGGGATGTTTGGAAAGATGCTAATAATGCAAAAGAAGCAGTTGATGTTATTCAGAAACATGGAACTAAAGCAGAAGCTATCTTTGTGAATGGATGGGGTACTGTAGCAGGTATTTGGGCCAATAATGGTGTTAGTTTAGATGAGGCAACCTATAGGGGAGGTTCACCTGATGGTAGTCATTGGGTTGGTTTTGGGATTTGGCAATGGACAGGCTACAACGGTGTCATGCCTTACTTTGATTTTGCAGATGAAAATGGCTTGGAACGGGTAAATATCGATAATATGTTGACCTTTGCTGTTTCAGACAGTAGCAAGTATTTTGAACCTTATACAGCTGAAGGGGATTTTTACTACAAGCGTTTGGAAAAGATTAAGGCCATGCCTGCAGCTGGATCAGCTGCAGAGGGAGCAGGAATTTGGTTCAACAACTATGAATTTGCAGGTTCTGGGCCGTCTGTTGTTGCAGGAGCCCGTGGTCAGTATGCGACTGATTGGGCTGTCCGCTTAGGTAAAGAAAATCTTGATATGGATTATGCCAAATCCATTTTAAGTAAGGCTAATACAGTATCAGCACAGTCAAATAATAGTAAAAATACCTCCAAGTGTTCATCGAAAAGCAGTTCTTCCAAAGGTAAGGGTGGACACCCCTATGATCACGACTATTACTGGACAGCTGCTTTTAGAACTTATAATAAAGCTAGGACGATAGCAGCTGCCAATTTTGGGTTCACTACGCACAATGGGATCGATGTTGTTGCGGATTGGTCAACTTCATTCTTACCTAAGGGAGATAAGGGAGCTATCTATTCGGTTTACAACGGAACAGTGGTTGGTAAGAGTCCTGGTTTTGGCCAGATTTTAATCAAGAGTGAACCGTCTGATACTGAATTGGATAAACCAGTCGTACTTGAGTACACACATCTTTTAATTGATGGAGCTTACGGTAATGTTCAAATTGGAGATAAGATTGAAGCAGGGCAACGGATTGGAACAGAAGGTGATACAGGCTCACCAGGTCTTACCCACTTACACTTTGGAGTTCTAAATGCAGATGCCGTCGCAAATGGTGTCAATTTATGGACTGGAGTCAATCTTGATGAAAAGAATTATGGAGGCAGTGTCGATGATTTAATCATAGATCCAGGTCTCGTACTCGATGGAATTGAAGTGGGGTGGTTTGATACAGCTGCAAGTAATTATTTAGGGGATGATTTTATCCAGCCTAATCCACTTCAAATTCGGGTAGATGGTACTACAGCAGATGATCCTAGACTAGCTGGAAAGAAAAAATAAGGAGGAAAGACGTGGAGAGAAAAAGAATTGTGCAGGTGGTTATCTTAGCTTGTCTTGTGATAACGAATCTTGTCCTTTTTTCAAGTGCTAGAGCCCTAAGACAAGAACAAATACAATCTTCTGATCGATTGCTTGGTGAAAAATCAGGAATTATTACCTTGAGTGCTCAATTATCCAAGGATGAAAATCTTTTGCAAACATTTAAGGATAATGGGGGTGAAAAGATAAAGAAAGCCTATGCAGCGGAAGAAGAAGCTAAACAAAAGGTGTTTGATGATTATGAACGCTTGTCGAAAGAACTCCTGGATGCTGAGAGAATGAAAGACTCTAAAAAAGTAGAAGAAGTTCGGGAGAAGATTGATCAAGTTATGGTGCTAGGAAGTAGTAGAGAATTATTTTTGTATCGTGGCACAGATTGGAAAATGGCTCTGAATAAACAGATTCCTACTTTTTCTATCAACGGAAAGCAACCGAATACCATTAGTATTTCAGATGGGCAGAATCGTACAGTTGCTTTGTTAACAGTTTTGTATGATGATGACCAAAAACAATTTCAACTATTGGAGGTTGTCAAGACTTTAGAATGGTTAGAACCAACAGATGTTTTTGTACCAGGTTCAGGTGAAGTTGGTGTTCTTCCATCTTCTTCAGATGTTACTAAGAAAGGGACAGAAGAATGAAAAAATGGAAAGAGTATGATCGCTTAAGTAGAATTCTTATATCCTTTATTTCATTCTTCTTCATTTTTCTAGTAGGGTTATTAGCTTATAATCTGGTAACGTATCAAACTATAGAAGATCAAAAAAAGGAGTTAGTTTCTTATCAAAAACAAAAGGAGGAAGTTGAAACAAAGCATCAAGAAGTTTCTGCTGAGTTAGTGAAGGAAGAAGAGAGAATTACAAAAGAGCTAATTGGTTTTCCAGTAGTTGAATTGGGTAAAGATAAGGAGATGATTAGAGATTATCTCAATTTAATATTTACTTGGACTAGTGGTGACCAATATGATTCACAAAGAAATAAGATTAAGGCCATGAATACAGCAGGTACAGATAAAATTTTGAATACCTTAATGATGGAGAACTATAGAGTCCCTGTTCCTGAAAATCTAAAAGGGAAATTGAAGGATAATGATATTGACATCAATGGCTTAAAATCTCAGATGATTAATTTGGAGATTCATAGGGATTCTTGGACTCAGTCATCTGCAGCTGAAGTAACTTATACGGCTTTATTAGAGTATCAGGTATATATCGATAAGAAAGATTTAACAGGAGACTACAAAACAACTAGAAAACTTATGTTTACATTTACTTTATCTGATGTAGAAGAGAATAGAAGTATTCGTGAAGTAACTTATTCTTTTGTCCAATAGAACAAAAAGGTATATATTTAGTTATATACCTTTTTGTATACAAACATTGATTTTTTGTATTGTGTTTGATATAATAGTTATACAATAAATTATATAACCATTTAGTTAATAAAAATTATTTGAGGTGGTAGTTATGAGAATTCAGACCATTAATTTAGACAAGGGTGGCGGTGGAAAAAGCAGCCACACATATAATTTGGGAGACTGGTTAGCTCGTGTAAAAAAGAAAAGAGTTTTATTAATTGATGGAGCCAGAGAGTGTAATCTAACCCATTCATTTGACGTTTTCAGTGAGAAAACGATCTATGATATTTTTAAGACAGGAGAATATGAGATTTGTCCTATTTATCAAAATCTGAGTATTATTAGAGGTGATGAGCGATTGACAGATGAGCAGCTGGACTTAAATGCACGAAATAATAAATACCTTCAATTGTTTATCTGGTTTACAGAGCACTATGAGGAGCTAGCGAAAGAGTTTGATGTCATCCTTATTGATACACATAATGATGAGAGCCTGGTAACAGCTAATTTTATTGCAGTATCGGATATCGTTCTTGGAGTAACAGATGCTTCCACCAATGGTTTTAGAGCTTGGTTGGCTTTGAAGAGATTTGTGGATCATATTAAGCATGAGTCAATTGAAGTTATTACAAAAAAGAGCTATGTTCATGTTAAGCCCTATTTGATTGGAAATAAAATTGAATACTATGGAAATCATGTAACAGATACCTGTCGCCAATTCTTAGATGTGGTTGAAGAGGAGGAAGGTTATTTAGGCTCTGTTCAGAAGAAAGAATTGATGGCAAAGAGTCTCGTTATAAATCAGAGTGTTTTTGAACAAAGAGAGTCTATGACAGAGAAACAAGTGCATACACACCAGGTATTTTTTGATAATATAGAGTATGTATATAACAATGTTTTACGTCAGTTAGAAGGAGGTGATAGTTGATGGTAGAGAATCGATTTGCGGAACTGAAAGAGAACTTTGAGAAAGAAGGGAAAAAATCAGTAGAGCAAGTGAAAGCTAAAAGAGGCCGTCGAGTATCTTCTAGTTCTTACAGTAAGAAGGGCCGCTATCCTTTTGCACTACACGAAGAGGTTCGATATGATAAGTTGGAAGCTTTAGTGGAGTATTATGGATCTAAATCTGCTTCGGATTATCTAGAAAAATTGATTATAAAAGAGTTTGAAAAGATGCAGAGACGGTTACGTTAGTTTATAAGGAGAGTACTATGATCTATTTTGTTTCAATTCGGACTATTGTAAATACTATTTTGTTACTATTAGCGGGAATTGGAGTCTATATACTGTTTAAAACAATAGGCTTGAGTATGTTCTTCTTATTAATTGTAGGCTTGTTGGCTTTGAAATTTGTCCCAGCCTTAGTCTTGCCGATTATCCTACTGTCTATAGGAGTCCATTTTACAGGAGGATTTTCTTTTATTGCAGACTTGATTGTTGGGATCTTTTGGTTCATTGTTGTTGTAATTGTATGGGGAGAGTATCGGTATAGGAAGAAATAGGAAAATAGTAATTGAAAATTTTCAAAAGAAAAACGAATAAGTAAGAGGCTAGTGAAATGGTTTCGTTTACACAAAAAGCAACGATTTAGAGTCGTTGCTTTTTGTGTTGTAAGGAAGATTCTTTTTACACACAGATGTGATACTGATTTTAAAGATTTAGGGAGAATAGCTAATAGATATGTCCTTTTGTTTAGAGTATATGTTTTTTCTGTACCAGAATTAAAAGAAAATTGAAAAGAGTAGGTTGAATTTTTATAATATTTTATATATTTATTAAAGGAGTGGTGCTGCTAGTGTTTGATGAACGAGACCTTAAAGATAAAATCATTCTTCAAAATGAAGAAGATTTTTATAAATTTGTTAGTCGGTATGATGATCAAATGGTTCCTGTTATGAAAGAAAGAGGCTATACGTGCATTCATTCTTTGGAGCGTACAGTAGCATTTACATTTGGAGAATTTACATTTAGACGTCGCCGCTGGAAAAAAGGAGATCACTGGGTTGTTCCAGTCGATGAACGTCTTGGTCTGAAGAAAAATGTACGCTTTTCGGAAGAGTTTATGTATCAAATTGCCTATTTATCAACTATGATGTCCTATGATAATGTTGTTAAAACAATTCAGACAGTCTATCATATCTCTATAACGAAACCTACTGTTGTCAAAGCTGTAAAGATTTGTAATTCATTACTAGAGGAGAGACTAGAGTATCGTTTTTTTGAAGAGTCTCAAGAAATTGAAAAGAAAAAAGCAACTGTTATCTATATCGAGGGCGATGGAGTTATGGTAAGAGCTAGGGATCAAGACGTTGATAATAAGCATTTTGATCTATCTCATTTTCTAGTACATACTGGGAGTACAAAGGTTGGTAGTAATCGTTTTGAGCTTTTAGATAAAAAAGAATTTATCTCTTTAGATAATCGACTGGCAAGGGAACATGTTCTAGACTATATTTTTCATAATTTTGAAGTTGATGAAAATACTGTTTTAATCACAAATTCTGATGGTGGTCATGGTTATACTCCCTATGTTTTTAAAGAAATCGCAAAAGCTTTAAAAGTGAAGCGGCATGAGCATTTTTGGGATGCTTATCATGTCAATAAAAGCTTGAAATCGTTTTTTAAGCCATATCCTAAAGAATTACTAGATGAAGCTTTTGAGGCGATCAAATCTCATGATAAGTCAAAATTACGTACTGTTTTGGATACAACTGAATCACTAATTATTGGGGAGGAAGAATTCGAAGAGTTTACTATCTTTAAACGTAAGCTTTTGAATAATTTTCAGTATACAAAACCAGCCAAATTAAGAGGTTTTTCAAGTGCTGGAATTGGTGTTATGGAGTCACAGCATCGAAAAATCACTTATCGTATGAAGAAAAGAGGTATGTATTGGACTGTCCAGGGGGCAGAGACTATGAGTCAAATAATTTTACTTGCAGCTGAAGGTGGGTTACGAGATTTATTTTTCGGAACATGGAAAGATGAGTTCCAAAAAATAGAAGATTTATCAAAATTAAGTGCTTCTAAGATTAGAGTAGAACAGAATAAAATTAAGAAGGGCTATGATGTTCTAAGTATGAAATATAGGAAAAGTGGAGCATTAAGGAAGAAGTTTTAGTATTTATAAAGTTATATACAAAATTACACAACAATAGCTCTTTCTATAGGAAAGTTTTTTTGTGCTGTTTTCATATAAAAGTCTTGTACTGTGTCCATCTGTGTGCTATACTGTTTATATAAAAAATCGAATAAAAAAAGACGAAAGATTCCCAACATCTTCCGTCTCACCGAGTAAGAAATGCCCCTTCTCACTCAGTCACCTCTTAATGATAAGGGATAATGACAATCCTGTCAAGGCTGAGCAAGGAGTTTGTTCAGCTTTTTTTGTATTCTCGGTAAAGTTCTCCCACAATATTATTGTTCTATTGGGCTTTCTAAAAAATTCTACCACATACGAATCCAAAGCGGAACGTGCTTTTTTAGCTTTTTTTTGCTATAATTGTAGGTACTATTGTGTAGAGAAAGGCATTGGAAATGCAGGATAAACACCTTGTTGATGTAAATTTAACGAAAGAAATGAAGTCGAGCTTTATCGACTATGCCATGAGTGTTATCGTGTCTCGGGCTTTGCCAGATGTTCGAGACGGGTTGAAACCTGTTCATCGCCGTATTCTTTACGGAATGTATGATCTGGGAGTAAGCCCTGATAAACCTCATAAGAAATCTGCTCGGATTACCGGGGATGTTATGGGTAAGTACCATCCACACGGAGATTCCTCTATTTATGAGGCTATGGTACGGATGGCTCAGTGGTGGTCTTATCGGCATATGCTAGTCGATGGTCATGGAAACTTTGGGTCCATGGATGGTGATGGTGCAGCTGCCCAGCGTTATACTGAAGCCCGTATGAGTAAGATTGCTTTAGAACTACTACGGGATATTAATAAGGATACTGTTAATTTCGTTCCTAACTATGACGGTAGTGAGCAGGAACCGGCCATTCTTCCCTCTCGTTTCCCAAATCTTCTTGTTAATGGAGCAACGGGAATTGCGGTCGGTATGGCTACTAATATTCCTCCTCACAACCTAGGTGAATCTATTGATGCTGTTAAGTTGCTAATGGATAATCCGGAAGTCACAACACGGGAATTGATGGAAGTTTTACCTGGTCCTGATTTTCCAACAGGTGCCCTTGTCATGGGACGTTCGGGTATTCATCGAGCTTATGAGACTGGTAAGGGATCAATTGTTCTTCGATCTCGGACAGAGATAGAAGAAACAAATTCTGGTAGGGAACGGATTGTTGTTACAGAATTTCCTTATATGGTCAATAAGGCCAAAGTTCAAGAACATATTGTGAAGCTCGTTCAAGAGAAACGAATTGATGGGATTACCGCTGTCCGAGATGAGTCCAACCGTGAAGGAGTTCGTTTTGTCATTGAAATTCGAAGAGATGCATCTGCAACAGTTATTTTGAATAACCTTTTCAAATTGACTCAAATGCAGACCAATTTCTCTTTTAATATGCTGGCCATTCACAATGGTGTACCCAAAATTCTCTCTCTTCGTGAAATACTTGGTGCTTATATTGAGCATCAGACAGATGTTGTAGTTCGTCGGACTCGTTTTGATAAGGAAAAAGCAGAAGCTCGAGCGCATATCTTAGCAGGTCTTTTAATTGCATTAGATCATATTGATGAAGTCATCCAGATTATTCGGAATAGCGAAACAGATGCCCAAGCTCAAACTGAGTTAATGGAGCGTTTCAACCTGTCAGAACGGCAAAGTCAAGCTATTCTAGATATGCGTCTTCGCCGATTGACAGGCTTAGAACGAGATAAAATTCAATCGGAATATGACCAGCTCTTAGAATTAATTGCAGATCTAGCAGATATCCTAGATAAACCAGAACGTGTGAAGCAAATTATTCAAGAAGAGTTAGATGAAATCAAACAAAAATATGCTGATCCTCGTAGAACTGAACTGATGGTCGGAGAAGTTCTTAGCCTAGAAGATGAAGACTTAATCGAAGAAAGTGCCGTACTCGTTACCCTCTCTAATAAGGGCTATATCAAGCGCTTAGACCAATCTGAGTTTACTGCACAGAAACGGGGTGGCCGTGGTGTTCAAGGTACGGGTGTCAAAGATGATGATTTTGTTAGCCAATTAGTATCTACTAGCACACACGACTATCTTCTCTTCTTCACCAATCGAGGCCGAGTGTATCGCCTTAAAGGCTACGAAATCCCTGAATATGGTCGTACGGCTAAAGGATTACCAATTATTAATCTCTTGAAATTAGATGAAGGGGAAAGTATTCAGACCTTGATAAATGTAACGAAGGAACAGGAAGATCATGGCTTTTTCTTCTTCACAACCAAGTTCGGTGTGGTAAAACGAGTTCCAATTTCCGCCTTCCAGAACATTCGTCAAAATGGTTTGTTAGCTTTAAAACTCCGTGATGAGGATGAATTGATTAACGTTCTTCTTACCGATGGAGAATCAGACATTCTGATTGGTACACGCTATGGCTATGCCGTTCGTTTTAAGGAAAGCAGCTTGCGTCCGCTCAGTCGAGGTGCTGCAGGGGTGAAAGGGGTTAGTCTCCGAGACCAGGATCAAGTGGTTGGAGCTAGCATTGTAACGGATGAAGATGATCTAGTGGTCATTACAGAGCTTGGTTACGGAAAACGGACACCCGCTAAAGATTTCCCAACCAAAAATCGTGGTGGTAAAGGAATGATTTTAGCGAAAATTACCGAGAAAAATGGTCCACTAGTTGGTCTTAGAACGGTCCATGAAGAGCACGATTTAATGGTGATGACGGATAAAGGAGTTGTTATTCGAACTCATGTGGCAGATATTAGCCGAATTGGTCGTGCAGCTCAAGGAGTTAAGATTATGCGTTTGACAGATGACTCCCGTATTGTAACCTTTACAAATATAGATGCAGAAATGAAAGAAGATATAGAAGATGGCGAAGAATAAAAAGAAAACGAGAAATTGGCCACGTTACCTGCTTGCAGGAATTCTCTTTATTGTGGCTCTGGGCTTAATTTTTAATAGCTCTATCCGAAATATGGTCATGGTTTACCATACAAATCAGTACCAAGTAGCTAAAGTTTCTAAAGAAAAAATTGAAGAAAACAAAGCGGCAGAAGCGAATTTTGATTTCCAAAGTGTTGAGGCTCTATCAACCGAGAGAGTTTTAGAAGCACAAATGAACCAACAGGAATTGCCGGTTATTGGAGGAATTGCCATTCCAGATTTGAACTTGAACCTTCCGATTTTCAAAGGTTTAGCTAATGAAGTTCTCTATTATGGTGCTGGTACCATGAAAGAAAATCAAGTAATGGGGAAAGGCAATTATTCTCTAGCTAGTCACCATGTTTTTGGAATTACTGGAGCTAATCAAATGCTCTTTTCACCCCTAGAACATGCTCAAAATGGGATGAAAATTTACTTAACAGATAAAGACAAGGTTTATACCTATACCGTTAAGAGTGTTGAGACGGTTACACCAGATCGAATTGATGTAATCCAAGATACTGAGGGCATGAATGAACTCACTTTGGTTACCTGTGAAGATGCTGCAGCAACCTATCGAACCATCGTTAAAGCTGATTTAACAGAAGAATCTGATTTTAACAGCACTGATCCAGAAGTCTTGAAGGCTTTTGAAAGTCAATATAATCAAATGCAATTGTAATCGTCCAAGGTTTGGGACATCATGTTCCAAACCTTTTTCTAATAGAAAGGAAGAGAATTGTGAGTTCAGATTATCAGACCAAGATTGTCGAACGACGCCGTAAAGAACGGCGAAATCTGGGAATCCTTTTCGGTATATTAGCACTCTTACTGACTCTCTTTCTCAGTTTAGATTTTTTTGAAAAGGGAAAAAATAGTTTTATCGCACCGCTTATTTCTTTTTTTCAACCTAAAGAACCTCCCAAACCGCGCTTTAGCAAGGGAAATCAAGTTCTCTACAAGGACGGAGAAGAGGAAATCATTGGTCAAATTGTCAAAAGTACCGAGGATAAGGAAGAAGGTTTTATCTATGAAATTGAGCTGGAGCTAGGCCGAATCAAAGATAACATACCGGAAGATCAACTGGAAGCAGTAGCTACACTCTATCAATTGGGAGATGATGTAGATTTAGCACCGTCTTCGACACTTCAGGGAAGTGGGCAAATCACTAAAATTAATCGAATCAATCATCAAATTATTTATGAAGCTTCTGTTGAGCAACTGGGGCGAGTTTATGATATTAAAGAAGATGAATTGAAAACAACTCTTCAAGTTGGTTTAAAAACAGAAAATAGTCGAGAAGAGAATAATAAAATTTTCCGACAGGCATTGGAAGAAAGTCAATCAAACGGCTTCACAATCTTGGAGTTTCCAGAAGGTGAATTTGAAATGGGTGTTGATGATCCAGCCAAGGATTATTTTACTCTCCCATCCAATATTGAATTGCGAGGAAATAACACGACCTTAGTTGTGGATGGTGGAATGTTCTGGTTTGGTTTCGCAACTGGACCAGGAGCAACAGATGGTTTGACCAATTTTATCATGGAGAATTTGCACATTCGAGCTAAGGATCTTCAGAATGGGAACCAATTTATGTTAATGGCGAATCACGGGTATAATTGGACTATTCGGAATAATCAATTTACCTTAGTTCACAAGATGAGTAGTCACATTTTCGACTTAGGAGGAGTTCAGTATGCTGAGTTCATTGGGAATACCTTCTCTGGTTATGCTCCCAATCTAACAGATACTCAAGCTTTACCTGAAAATGCTGATTTTCATCGTTTTTATGCAGAGGCTATTCAACTAGATGCAAGTAATAATAGTGGGGTTTGGGATGGCTCCTATTTACGAAATACAGATCCTAATTATTCTACTAATAATGTTGAAACTATCCTATCTAATGGTATTGTTATTCGAAACAATCAATTCATACCTTATAAAGATGCCTCTGGTAAGGTAATAGCTTATGGTGCCACACTTGGTCAACATTCTTCCAAAGTTGGTTATGTAACTATTTCAGGAAATCTCTTCGAATCAACATTATCGACACGTTTTGGACCTTTAGAAAATCATCAATGGGTATTAAAACCAATCCATTTCCCTCCTGATACGACAACAGTAACAGAGTATGATAATCGGATTGAATCCTAAAAATAGATAAAAATGGGTACTATGGTTATTTTACACAATACCGATAGTACCCATTTTTTGATTATTTGACTCTCCATCTATTTCGAATAAATAGATGGAGGTGGCAAACATGTACGAGATTAAACATATAAACTCATCTCTTTTACCCAGAGAGAGACTAGTAGAAGAAGGACCTGAAAAATTAAGCAATCAAGAATTACTTGCGATTCTTCTAAGAACAGGACTTAAAGGACAATCATCGCTAGAGGTTGCTCAGATTTTACTGAAACACATCCAAAGTTTAGCTGAATTACGCTATCTAACGCTGCGTGAACTTCAGGAAATACCTGGGGTAGGTATCGTTAAAGCTATTGAATTAAAAGCTATGGTGGAGCTTGGTAAGCGGATTGATCAAGCCAAACTCAAAAAAGAGCAAGCTATTTTATCTAGTCATCAATTAGGTCTTCGCCTCGTTAAAGAATTGGGTTCTTTAAGACAGGAGCATCTATTAGCTATCTATCTAGATACACGAAATCAGATTTTAGAAGAGCGAACAATTTTTATTGGATCCGTGAGTAGAAGCTTAGCTGAACCTAGGGAGATTCTGCATTATGCAGTTAAGCATATGGCAAGCTCTCTCATTATCGTTCACAATCATCCGTCAGGTTCACTTAGACCAAGTCCCAACGATGATCATGTTACGCAAGTTCTATCAGAGGCAGCAGGAACTCTAGGGATACAGCTTTTAGATCATTTGATTATTACCCAAGAATCGTATTTTTCCTATCGTGAAGAAGAGCGTTTGCCTTAATATAGTTAAAATCGAGAGAATAAAATTCTCTCGATTTTTTGGCTATATAGAATCATTTTCAGATCTATTCATAAAATAAAGGAGGGTTTGTAATTCACTTGTTAAATCGACGTATTGAACAACCACATCTTTAGGAATAGAAAGATTAACCGGGGAAAAGCTTAGAATCCCTTTAATACCAGTAGCAACCAATTGGTTAGCAACTTCTTGAGCTTTCACACTTGGTACCGTCAAAATAGCTGTCTTCACTCCAGAATCCGCTAGTTTTTCTTGAAGCTGGGAAATCGGATAGATAGGAATCCCATCTTCTGTAACAGTACCAACAGCTTCATGTTCATCTCGATCAAAAGCCATGACAATTTTCATTTTATTGCGTTCTTCAAAACGATAGTGAAGTAGAGCTTTTCCCATATTTCCAACTCCGACTAGGGCAACATAAGTAATGTTATTATCGTTTAAAAGATCAGCAAAGAAGGTCATTAGTTTTTTGACATCGTAGCCAAAACCCCGTCTCCCCAATTCTCCAAAGTATGAAAAATCGCGTCGAACAGTAGCAGCATCAATCCCAATGGCTTCAGCAATTTGTTTGGAACTAGCTTTTTCAATTTTTTCAGTATTAAAACGCTTAAAAATGCGGTAGTAAAGAGATAAACGTTTGGCAGTTGCACGTGGAATTGGTTGATTTCTCACTTCCATAGTCCGTATCCCTTCCTTTCTCCTGAGTTTGTGAATTAATTATATTATAAGGGAAATAGTGATAAAAATCAATGAATCCACTTACAAAAATAGGAGAAGAAACAATAAAAGGTTGAGACCAAAGTCTCAACCTCCATTAGCAGCAATTATTTGTAATTGCGAGATTCCAAACCTTCTTCTTCAAGGAAGAGACGGAATGGCACAAGCTCTTCAGCTTCGTATTTCTCTTTGTAAGCTGCAATTTCTTCAGCAGAGTAAACTTTTGGATCCAAACGAAGTTCTGGAGCTTCAACTGGAATTGGACGATCTTGAGTGATGCGAGCATCGATCACAACAGTCTTACCAGCTTTGTTCAATTCTACCGCTTCTTTCATAACAGCATCGATATCTTCGATACGATCAACACGGAAACCAACAGCACCTTGTGCTTCAGCAATCATCTTGTAGTCTGGGTTTGTGAAGTCTACACCAAACAAGTGTTTGTTTGTATCTTCATATTTGTTCTTGATGAAAGCATACTCAGCATTAGAGAAGACAACGTTGATAACTGGAAGGTTGTATTGAACGTTTGTAATCACGTCTGGGTAGCACATACCGAAGGCACCATCACCCATGATGTTCCAAACTTGGCGGTCTGGGTTATCTTTCTTAGCGGCAATACCACCAGGAAGTGCGATACCCATTGTTGCGAAGAGTGGAGAAGTACGCCACATATTTTTAGGGCTCATGTGAAGGTGACGAGTAGAAGTTTGAGTAGAGTTACCTACGTCAATAGAGTAGATCGCATCTTGGTCAGCAAATTTGTTGATAGCGTTGTAGACTTGGTACAATTGAAGTTCGCCTTCAGTTTTGCCTTCCAATTTGTTCATGTAGTCACGCCAGTTTTGATTGTTTTTCACAACAGCTCTCCACCATGGTGTAGATTCAACTGGATTAACTTTTTCAAGAATTGCTTGAGCAGCTTCTTTAACATCACCAAGGATAGATGCATCAAGTGCATGACGTTTACCAAGTTTGTATGGATCGATATCTACTTGGATGAACTTCTCAATGTTCTTGAAAGTATTGTAAACTTCTGAGAATGGGAAGTTGCTTCCTAGGAAGAGAACAGTGTCTGCTTCAAAGATAACTTCATTGGCAGATTTCCAACCTACACGGTAAGCAGAACCAGTCAAACCTTCATAATCCCATTCAAAGGCTTCAAAGTTTTTACCAGTTGTTACGATAGGAGCTTTAATTTTACGGGAAAGTTCAGTGATCACATCACCTGCACCAACACCACCAAAACCAGCATAGATTACTGGACGTTTTGCATTGTTAAGGATTTCAACCGCTTTATCAACTTCAGCTTGGTTCAAAGCTGGAGCAACAAAAGTACGGTCGTAAGTACCTGATCCATAGTAAGAATCCGCATCGATTTCTTCAAAACCAAAGTTAACTGGGATTTCAACTACAGCAGGACCTTTTTTAGCAATTGCAGCACGGCAAGCTTCATCAATGACTTTTGGTAATTGAGCAGCATAAGCTACACGCTTGTTATAAACTGCTACACCATTGTACATTGGGTTTTGGTTCAATTCTTGGAAAGCATCCATGTTCAATTCAGTAACTGGACGAGAACCAAGGATTGCCAACATTGGAGTTGCATCCATTGCAGCATCGTAGATACCGTTAATCAAGTGAGTCGCACCTGGTCCACCAGATCCAACACAGACCCCAATAGAGCCACCGAATTTAGCTTGCATAAGAGCTGCAAGAGCACCAGTTTCTTCATGGCGTACTTGCAAGAATTGAATGTCTTTATCTTCTGCAAGTGCATCCATCAAGGAACTCAAGGTACCAGAAGGGATACCGTAAATTGTATCAACGCCCCAGGTTTTCAAGACGTTAAGCATAGCAGCAGAAGCAGTGATTTTAGTCATAGTGACAAATCTCCTTTTGAAATAGTAATCATAAACTAATTAATGGAAACGCTTAACTAGTATTACAAACAAATTATATCACACTTCTATCGAGAAAGACAATAATCTGCTCACAATTATGAGAATTATTCTAAAAATAAAAAAAGACGATAGATTCTT
>NZ_JBTGGE020000019.1:0-11067 GCF_054331515.2 Streptococcus sp. 10F2
TATTACAAACAAATTATATCACACTTCTATCGAGAAAGACAATAATCTGCTCACAATTATGAGAATTATTCTAAAAATAAAAAAAGACGATAGATTCTTTTCATGAAATTTTCGATTTCCAAATGATTGTTTACTGTTATCGTATAAGAAAATGGAGTTCATCTCATTGGAAATAACAAGATGAACTCCATTTTAGGTTTCTAAATACGACTAATTTTTAGGGAAATCGTCGCTACTTATAAAGCGATAAACATCTCCCAGGGTTCCTTGGAAAAGAAGATCTTGACCATTGAAAGTAAAAGATGTCACCTTCAAATAATCTGGGATGGCTAAACATCCTGAAAATTGGCGGGTTAGGTCACTATATTTTTCAAAGGTTAAACTACGATCAACCTTATAGGAATCTGTGTAATGAAGTTCGTACATAAATCATTCTCTCCTTTTTTCTTCTTGCCTTGATTGTAACACAAAGATTTACAGGAAGGAGAAGAGATGCTCAGACCTCTTCTTTGGAAAAGACATTACGGTCGACTAAACTGTCCATGAGGAAAAAGAATTTTTCTCGATAAATAGGGCTGACTTTGTCTTGAAAAATATTAACTTGGTGGAGGCCGGAAGCATCGGTAATCGTTAAACGAAAGGCAGATAAATCCTCTTTTACAGCAATTTTAACGAGAAATCCTTGTCCACTATTAGGAACTTCTTCTAAGAGACGTTGCAATTCATAATTGCCAACCTTGTTTTGGGTAAAGGTTGTATCACGTAGGGTATATTTCTTAATTCTTTTATCAATATGGTAGCGATAAGGAGAGTTCGGTAAATGAACACTAGTTGAAAAGGCCATCATGATCCTCCAATTATTTTCTTGAGTGTTTGGGTAAAGGTTAGGACATCTTCCAAACTTGTCTCATCTGAGAGACTAACACGAATACTATGATTGATTCGTTCTGTTTGGTCTGGATAATAGGCTGCAATGACATGACTGGGTTCTAAGGTTCCCGCAGTGCAAGCAGAACCACCAGATACTGCAATCCCAGCCAAATCTAGTTGCATTAGCAAGCTATCTTTTCCAACTTGTGGAATCATAAGGCTAAGGACATGTGGTAACTGTGGCCCTGTCTCATTCAGAAACACCGACTCAGGTAAGTTTGCTAGAAGAGTTGTTTTAAGCTCTTGAACGTGCTCTTCTTTTTTCTCCCAATTTTCTAAACTTTCATCTAAGGCGGTAGCCATAGCAACAATACCAGGAAGATTTTCTGTTCCGGCGCGATGTTTATTTTCTTGAGTTCCTCCAAGAATCAAGCTCTTTAACTTGGGCATACTATTATAGAGGAAACCGACTCCCTTAGGTCCATGAAACTTGTGAGCGGAGCCCGTCAAAAAGTCTATCCCAAGCTCTTGAGGATGAATGGGCCTTTTTCCCATCCATTGAACCGCATCTACATGAAAGGCAGCTGGATGTTCTTGAAGGATTTGTCCGACTTGAGCGATGGGAAGTAGCGAACCTGTCTCATTGTTGGCAGCCATCATAGAGACTAAAAGGGTATCCTCTCGTAAGACCGTGCAGAAATCTTCTATTCTAAAATGGCCGTCTTTAGGTTGGAGGTAGGTAACTTCAAATCCGTGCTCCTTTTCAAGTTTATGAAAAACTTCTAAAACAGAATGGTGCTCAATAGCGGTAGTAATTAGGTGTTTTCCTTGATGCTGGTGGCTTAAAGCATAGGACAGAATAGCTAGATTATTGGATTCTGTACCGCCAGAAGTGAAGATAATTTGATCCGCTGGAACCTTCAAGTGGCCTGCAATCGATTCACGTGCTTGACGTAAATATTTGCGAGCATCCCTACCCAAGCCATGAGGGCTAGACGGATTGCCATAATGTTCTTGCATGATTTCCACCATGATAGCCATGGCAGCTGAGCTGATTTTAGTGGTTGCAGCATTGTCTAAATAAATCATTTTGTTTCTTCTTTATGAAAATCAAATAGGGGACTAACAGGTTTACGTTCTTGAATTCGAACAATGGCATCCCCAATTAAGTTACTCGCCGATAAACGCAAGGTATTATCTGGGATAGCCTGTTTGGTTGCTACAGAATCGGTCACAACAATTTCTTTAATATTAGCCTGGTTCAAAAGCTCGGTCGCTTGACCAGCAAATAATCCGTGGCTCGCTGCAGCAAAGATTTCAGTAGCTCCCTCATCTGTTAGAATTTTAGCAGCTTCAGAGAAGGTTTTACCAGTATTTAGGATATCATCAATCATGATGACACGTTTCCCAGCAACATCTCCAATGACATATCCTTCTTCTCGATCAGAATCATCTTGAGCATAGTCAATAATAGCGATTGGTAAATCCAAAAGTTCTGCTAGTTGGCGTGCTCGTTTTACTCCAGAGTTTTTAGGGCTAACAACCACCACATCATCTTGGCACAAACCTTTATCAAAATAATGTTGCGCAAAAAGTGGAACGGTGAAAAGATTGTCTACAGGGATGTTAAAGAAACCTTGTACTTGCACCGCATGTAAATCTAAGGTCAAAAGACGGGTAACACCTGCTTTCACCAACATATTCGCAACTAGCTTAGCAGTGATGGGTTCTCGTGGAGCAGCAGTACGGTCTTGGCGTGCATAACCAAAATAAGGCATCACAACATTAATGGAGTTAGCGCTAGCTCGTTTACAAGCATCAATCATAATTAAGAGCTCCATTAGGTGGTTGTTTACAGGATAGCTAGTAGATTGAATAATGTAAATATCAAAACCACGAACACTTTCCTCGATGTTAATTTGAATCTCACCATCCGAGAATTGACGAGAAGAGAGTTTTCCTAATGGAACTCCGGTTTCTTTGGAGATAAGTTCTGCAATTTCTGGATTCGAATTTAATGAAAAAATTTTCATTTGTTGTTTGTCGGTTTGTGTCGCAATCATGGATGGGGTGAACTCCTTTTATTATTTCTTTCTATTTTATCAAATTTTGTCTAAAGATTCAGCCTTCTATAATCTAGCAGAAAAGCGGTCAACTTTTGTTGGAGTTTTGCGTTGTTCAATCTTGTGCTCTGCTAAGAAGTTTTTAAAATCTTCATAACCTTGAGCAGGATTCGTAACTTCTAACTCCAATTCATAATCAATTTGATCAAAGTAACAGCTCTTATCAAGTGCTAGAAGTCCAATCGGTAATTCTACTTCTATTCTTTCGGTTTGAAGACTTCCTAGAATTCGTAACTGGTCAAGATCAATGCCTTCTTCTTGAATTAAATCTAAGATAGAGCCCTCGGGAAGATGCAACTGGTCTGGGAAATGAGGCCAGATATCGCTTGGAAGTTCTTGGTTGTATTCCATGTTGCCAATAGCTTGAAGAACTTTCAAGGTTAATTCCCCGCCTTCGTCAAAAGTTCTCACGCGCAAAGACATCCCCTGTTCTCTTAACATCCAATTAGGGCTATCAATGTAGTAGTTCGTTTGATGGATTGGACTGACTTCAGGAAAGAGGGAACGTAACTGGTCATATTCTGTTTTTTTCAGTAAATTTTTGAATTCAATTTCTAGGTGTTGCATTTTTATGTCTCACTTTCATCCTATTAATGGAAAGGTTTTCAAGAATGTGTTAAAATAAGATTGTGTCTATTGTATTAAAAAAGACTAGGAAGTACAAGGAGAGGGGCGAAGATGGAACCAAATTGGGAAGATTTATTAGATCCATACATTCAAGCCGTGGGAGAATTGAAAATCAAGCTGAGGGGAATTCGGAAACAATACCGGAAGCAAAATCTTCATTCTCCCATTGAGTTTGTAACCGGCCGTGTGAAGCCCATTGAGAGTATTAAAGAAAAGATGGTAATACGAGCTATTGCAATGGAGCGGCTGGAGCAAGATATGCAAGATATAGCTGGATTACGAATCATGGTGCAATTTGTAGACGATGTTTATGAAATCTTAGAGGTTTTACGCCGCCGCAAAGACATGCGAATTATCCAAGAAAGAGATTATATTAATCATCGCAAATCGAGCGGTTATCGCTCCTACCATGTTGTTATTGAATACCCAGTTGATACTATCCATGGTTACCGAACTATTTTAGCAGAAATTCAAATCCGCACATTGGCGATGAATTTCTGGGCGACTATTGAACATTCCTTGAATTATAAGTACAAGGGTAATTTCCCAGAAGAAATTAAAAATCGTTTAGAAAGAGCGGCTCGGATGGCCTATCAGCTAGATGAAGAAATGGGACAAATTCGAGATGATATTCAAGATGCCCAAGCACTCTTCGATCCCATGCATCGTAAATTATATGACGGAGTAGGTAATAGTGATGACACTGATGAAGAATACCGTTAGACGAATCGCGATTATCGCCAACCAACGCTCTCGTAGTCAGGAAGTTTTCCATGAATTAAGTCAGAAACTACGTTCCTATAAGCAATTTGAATTAACACGAAAGAATCCAGACATTGTCAT
Source organism: Streptococcus sp. 10F2 (assembly GCF_054331515.2). Lineage (NCBI taxonomy): Bacteria > Bacillati > Bacillota > Bacilli > Lactobacillales > Streptococcaceae > Streptococcus > Streptococcus sp. 10F2. Next base: position 4,464 of record NZ_JBTGGE020000019.1, read on the forward strand.
TTCTATCGGTGGAGATGGAATGTTACTTTCTGCTTTTCATCGCTACAAGCATCAGTTAGATAAAGTCCGTTTTATTGGAGTTCATACAGGTCACCTAGGATTTTATACAGACTATCGAGACTTTGAACTAGACCTTTTAGTGCAAAATCTTCTTCTCGATCAAGGAGCACAAATTTCTTATCCTTTGCTTCAAATTAAAATTCACCATAAAGGAGGAGAAGTAAAGGAACATTTGGCTTTAAATGAAGTGACTGTTCGACGGACAGACCGGACTATGGTAGCAGATTTACACTTGAACCAAGTGCTCTTTGAGCGATTTCGAGGGGATGGAATCTGTATTTCAACGCCAACTGGCTCTACAGCTTACAATAAGTCTCTGGGGGGAAGTGTCTTGCATCCGACAATTGAAGCTCTCCAGGTTACTGAAGTTGCTAGTCTCAATAATCGGGTTTACCGTACGTTGGGATCTTCAATTATTGTTCCTCGTAAGGATAAAATCGAAATTCTCCCTCTGTCGGATGCAGCCCATACCTTATTAGTTGATAACCATATTTATCAATTGGAACAGGTAACCAAGTTCGAGTGCCAAATCTATCATCGTAAGATTTCTTTTATGGCCTCATCTAAACATACCAGTTTCTGGGAACGAGTACGAGACTCCTTCATTGGAGAGGTGGAGGACGAATGAGATTTCAATTTATTGTTGATGAGCATGTCAAGGTGAAGACCTTTGTCAAACGCCATGATATTTCTAAGGGACTTTTGGCGAAAGTTAAATACCGTGGTGGTCAAATTTTAGTAAATGGGAAGCCCCAATTTGCGACATATCTCTTAGATATTGGTGATGAACTTATCATTGATATCCCAGCCGAGCCCCCCTTTGAAAAATTAGAAGCTATTTCTAAAAAGTTAGATATTGTCTATGAAGACCAGCATTTCCTAGTTCTCAATAAACCAGCGGGTGTGGCTAGTATTCCTAGTGTCAATCATTCCAATACGATGGCTAATTTTGTGAAAGGATACTATCAGGAACAAGGCTATGAAAATCAGCAAGTCCATATTGTGACTCGGCTAGATCGCGATACCTCAGGACTCATGCTGTTTGCAAAACATGGCTATGCCCACGCTCGTCTAGACAAACAACTTCAGGCTCGGACTATTGAGAAAAAATATTTAGCACTTGTTAAGGGAGAATCTCCTCTTACTCAACAAGGAGAAATTGTTGCTCCTATCGCTCGTAACCCAGATAGCATTATCACTCGATGCGTGGCACCTGACGGGAAGTATGCTCGTACTTCCTATCAGGTTTTGGCAGACCGTGCTCCAATCTATTTGGTAGATATCCAATTGCATACTGGACGAACCCATCAAATTCGTGTTCATTTCTCACATCAAGGTTATCCCTTGTTAGGAGATGATCTCTATGGGGGTAGTTTGACGGACGGTATTCAACGCCAAGCGCTCCATTGCCATTCGTTACGCTTTTTCAATCCCTTTTCAGAGGAAGAACTCTTTTTACGTGCTCCTCTTCCAACTGATTTCCAAAAGGTCCTCGGAGACCTTCCCAAACCTTAAGGAGGTTTACTATGAAAATTTTCGATAGCATTCGCCAATCCCTTCAGGGAAAAAACGTTAAGATTGTCCTTCCAGAAGGAGAAGAACCTCGTATCTTACAAGCAACCAAACGGATTGTAACGGATACAGATATCACTCCAGTTCTATTGGGAAGCCCAGAAAGAATTAAGCTATATTTGGAAATTGAAGGAATTACCGAGGGATTTGAAGTGATCAATCCTAAGGACTATGCTGAACTAGATGAATTAGTTGACAGCTTAGTGGAACGTCGTCAAGGGAAACTCAATGAATTAGATGCTCGTACCCTCCTAACGGAAGATGTCAACTATTTTGGTGTGATGTTAGTACATACAGGGCGTGCGCATGGTATGGTATCTGGAGCTATTCACTCAACGGCAGACACTGTTCGCCCAGCCCTTCAAATTATTAAAACCAAACCAGGTATTAAACGGACTTCTGGTTCCTTTCTCATGGTTCGTGGGGAAGAACGCTATCTTTTTGCGGATTGTGCTATTAACATTGAACCAGAAGCAGACGTCCTAGCAGAAATTGCAGTCAATTCAGCTGAGACTGCTAAAGCTTTTGGTATTGATCCAAAGATTGCTATGCTCAGTTACTCTACAAAGGGAAGTGGCTCTGGTCCCAAGGTCGACAAGGTGGTCACTGCAACTAAGCTTGCTCAAGAGTTAGCCCCTGATTTATTGATTGATGGAGAACTGCAATTTGATGCTGCCTATGATCCTGAGACAGCCAAGCTCAAAGCTCCTAATAGTCCCGTTGCAGGACAGGCAACCGTTTTTGTCTTCCCAAGTATTGAGTCAGGAAATATTTGCTATAAGATGGTTGAACGACTCGGCGGCTTTAGTGCAGTCGGTCCAATCTTACAAGGATTGAATCACCCGGTAAACGATCTCTCTCGTGGAGCTAGTATTAAAGATGTCTACAAATTAACTCTTATTACTGCTAGTCAAGCACTTTATCATTAATGATAGCCCAGGATTAAACGAAGAAGAGTCGTATCCAGTTCTAAACGGTTCTATCAATTGGAATAAATCTGCAGATATCCGATTAGATTTTAAAATAATATAGCTTGATAAAGCTTCTTTGGGGCATTGCTTCAAAGAAGCTTTTTGGCGTCAAATCATTTCTATTCTTCAGGTGATGGATAGACATTATTCAATTTTTACGCTATAATGTGTTTTATAAAACACCAAGGAGGGATTGTTATGTTTTCTGGTAAACGATTACGGGATTTACGTGAAAAGCAAGGAAAAACACAGGCAGATGTTGCTTTAGTTTTGGGAATTAATCGAGCTTCTTATGCTAGTTGGGAGCTAGGGAGGGCCAAGCCGAATCAAGCGAATTTAGAAAAACTAAGTATGCTTTTTGGGGTAGAGACTACCTATTTTGAATCGGAATACGCCATTGTTCATCCCTATCTACAGCTTGATACTAGCAACAAGCTGAAAGCTGAGAAATATGTTGAGAATTTATTAGATACACAAATAGCAGCAGAAGCTAGGTCCAAAGTAGTGCCTCTATTTGCAGTTCAGGTATTAGACCAGGTTCCCTTATCCGCTGGTTTCGGGGAAACTTACTACGATGAACAGTCCTACCAGACAGTTTATACAGATCAGGAGTATTCCTATGACTTCGCATCCTTTATCCAAGGTGATTCTATGGAACCTCAATATTTTGATGGGGAAGTAGCCTTGTTTGATGATGACGGATTTGATTATGATGGAGCTGTCTATGCTATCTCCCTAAATGGACGGGCTTATATCAAACGAGTCTATCGTGAAGTGGAAGGCTATCGAATTGTTTCTTTTAACTCAGAGTACGCGGATATGTTTGCTGGTCCTGAGGATGATTTTCGGATTGTCGGTAAGGTTATTGGCCACTTTCGACCTATCGAAGAAATATAGTAGGATAACTAGGATTGTTGGATTATCGTTAGAATGCTTGTAGTCCTATAACTACCCTGAGAACTATGGGATTTGTTTATGGCAGTGGTTCATATGTCATCCAAGCGAATATTTAGCTTCCTAATTAAAAACTACAGCCACTCTGGATTTTTAGAGTGGCTGTAGTTTTTAATTTGTAGGATATAGTTTATGACCGAATAGAACTTGTCTGCCATTTTTCCAACAGTCTCGTCTGTTCCAGTTGCCCATCAGCATCCAATCCTTGCAAATCTTCAATAAAAGCAATGATTTCTGGATTTGGCTTAGGAACAATTTGGCCAAGGGCCCAGATGGCCGTAGCGACGTGGATTTTATTCTGGGATGTATCAATGATTTCAAGTAATTTTGGAATAGCAGATCGATCACGACTATTCGCTAGAGCAATAATTGCATTTCGCTGGAGAATATTTTTTCCACGCCAAGAACCAGCTACTTGACCGAACTTTTCTTTAAATTGTCCATTGCTCAACTCAAGGAAGGGAAGGAGTTGAGGATGAGCAAGCTCAGGATCAATATCCGTGTGTACTTGATTAAGGATGCCCTTGTTATAAGGACAAGAAATTTGACAGATGTCACAACCATAAATAACAGATTTGATTTTATTGCGAAATTCCAAATCCATCATGCCCTTATCTTGGGTTTGAAAGGATAGGCAGCGTTTGGCATTCATACTGCCGTCTCCAATCAGACAAGATGTCGGACAAGAGGTCAAACAGCGGGTACAATCACCACAACCATTTGGAACGGGTTGATCGGGTTCAATTTCTAGATTGGTAATGAGCTCACCTAAGAAAACATAAGAGCCATATTCTTCTGTAATCAGTAGTCCATTTTTTCCGATAAAGCCTAGGCCTGCGCGTTGAGCAACTGCGGTATCGACAAGAGCCCCAGTATCAACCATCGTTTTGTATTCTAGCTGAGTATCCAATTGACGAATGGCTTGCGCCAATGCTTCCATTTTTTCTTGTAGGAGGAAGTGATAATCTCGTCCCCAGGAAGAAGGAGTGAACTTGCCTCGTTTAAATTCGGATTTTTTAGCCGGCTGTGGTAATTTATGGGGATAAGCTAGAGCAATGGAGATGATAGTCTTGGCTGACTTCAAACTGAGTTTCGGATCTAACCGTTCTTCTAGGATTTTATGTTCAAATCCTGATGATCGCTCTTCTTCTTGGGCTAAACGCAAAGATTTTTCTAAATAATTGAAATCATCAGCTGTAGTAAAACCGATTTTCGAAATCCCAATTTGTCTAGCTAGCGCTTTAATCTCTTCCTTTATATTCATAGGCTCATTATACTTTAAATCTTCCAAAAACAAAAACAAACATCCTTGTATTTATGTTAAAAAATAAATTGTTAAAATTTCACAAAACATTTGCTAAGCGGTTACAAAAGGAGTATACTATAGATAAGATAGGAAATGGTTAATGGGTCTACAAGAAGATGTAGGCTAAAGACCCCAAAGCATTGCAAAGGCCTGCATCTTTGATGAAAGGAGCTGTCGCTATGCATCTTACAGATAAAGACCTCATGGTCAAACAAGCTGTCCGCAATCAAATTCGCGGAGCAAAAGAAGCCCAGAAAATTCTGGGAACCTGGTCTCAAGAAAAAATTGATGATCTGGTCAAAGCTGTCGCAGAAGCAACCTATGCTAAACGAGAAGAATTGGCTAAAATGGCTAATAAAGAAACCGGCTATGGAAAATGGCAGGATAAGGTTGCCAAGAATACGCTGGCTTCTATGGGAGTATATGAGGAATACAAGGACTTAAAGACTGTCGGAATTCTTCATCGAGACGAGGAAAAGAAAGTAATGGAAGCAGCAGTACCAGTTGGCGTTATTGCAGCCTTGATTCCATCTACCAATCCAACTTCTACAGTCATTTTCAAGGCTATGATCGCCTTAAAAACGGCCAACTCTATCATTTTCTCCCCACATCCAAGTGCTGCTAAATGTATTCAAGCGACTGTTGATGTGATTCGCCAAACCCTAAAAGAATTTGGAGCACCAGAGAACGCCGTTAACTATTTGGAATATGCTTCTCTTGAAGCAACTCAAGAATTGATGGATAACCGAGACACCAAGATGATTTTGGCAACTGGTGGTAAAGCCATGGTCAAGGCAGCCTATTCCTCTGGGACACCAGCCATTGGTGTAGGACCTGGTAATGTGCCTTGCTACATTGAGAAAACAGCCAATATTCCTTTGACCGTTAAACGGATTATTGGTTCTAAAACTTTTGATAATGGTGTTATTTGTGCTTCAGAACAATCCGTTATCGTGGACGAAACTATTGCTGAGGCCGTAAAAGAAGAATTTCTCCAACAAGGGGCTTATTTCATCACGGGAGAAGATGCAGCCAAATTTGGCAAGTTGATGATTCAAGGTAACGGACTGATGAATCCAGCCATGGTCGGAAAAGATGCACAAACCCTTGGGAAAATTGCCGGAGTAAACATCCCAGACAATGCCACCGTCATTATTCATGAAGAAACTCAAGTTGGTCGGGATTATCCATACTCAACTGAAAAACTCTGCCCAGTCTTAGCTTTCTACACTGTGAAAGATTGGGAAGAAGGCTTGACTTTAAGCCGTAAAGTTCTCGAATTAAAAGGACTCGGTCACACACTGTCGCTCCATACAGAAGACGATCAAGTTGTTGAAAATTTCTTCCTACACAGTCCAGTATCTCGTGTCCTCGTCAATGTTGGATCGGCTTTGGGAGCAGTAGGTGCAACAACCGGATTCCTACCATCCATGATGTTAGGCTGCGGCGCTATCGGAAATGGCTCCACTTCAGATAATATTGGACCAAAAAATCTTATCAATATTCGCTACCTAGCGTATGGGGATAAGGAAATTGGAGAACTGTAAAAAGATTAATGAGACGGATTTTTCCGTCTCTTTTTGTACGGCATGAAGCAAAAAGGGGGGCAGAGTAGGCAATGTCATTAAGTTAAGGTTTTACTAGACGAAAGTCTGGTAAGCCTTTTCTTTTTATTTCTAAAAGGAGTAAACTAACAATAAAGGAGGTGGTGAATATGATTCTTAGTGTCATCAAATCTTTA
>NZ_JBTGGE020000020.1:0-31372 GCF_054331515.2 Streptococcus sp. 10F2
GCTTGCTTTTCCTATGACCAAGAGTCTGTAGTAGATTATTACGAAACTATTGAAAAAGCTCATGGACAAATCGAAACACGAAAGTATGAAGTTGTCCACGACACTTCTTGGTTCCGAAAAGACCACCCAGATTGGCCTCATGTTCAATGTTTTGGAAAGGCTATTTGTATTATTGAGAAGGATAATAAGGTAACGCTTACCGAGCGCTATTTTGTCTTGAGTACGAAGGTATTAGCTGACGAGCTGGCCAGCTATGTTCGGGGCCACTGGAAAATTGAGAGTATGCACTGGCTATTGGATGTTGTTTTCCGTGAAGACGCTAATAAAACTTTAAATAAGCAATTAGCCTTCAACTTGAATATAATCGACAAATTTTGTTTGAGTGTGTTAAGAAATCTTGATGTTGGTAAAGATATGAGTATGAGACGAAAGAAGTTCCATTTGAGTATGGTATTCGATAAATTTTTAAGGGTACTAATTTAAAAAGATTCTAGTAGGGAATAAATCTACTAGAATCTTTCATGCGTTTGTCGTGGCTCCTTAGCTTTTATGTTTTTATTTTTACCATTTCATGGTAGAATAGCTTATATTTATATTTTTAGGAGAAAAAACTCATGGAAGATCCTAGCAGTCAGAATTTGGTATTGCAGATCGTATTGCTCTTTGTATTGACTTTTTTGAATGCCTTCTTTTCAGCTTCAGAGATGGCTATGGTATCCCTTAATCGGGCGCGTGTGGAGCAGAAGGCTGAGGAAGGGGATCGTGCTTACCAACGTCTATTAGCGATTTTAGAAGAGCCGAATCATTTTCTATCTACAATCCAAGTAGGGATTACCCTTATCAACATCTTAGCCGGGGCTAGTTTAGCAGACACTCTGGGAAAGATGATTGCAGCATGGTTGGGAGGAAGTGAGACGGCTTATGCAGCAGGTAGCTTTCTAGCATTAGCACTTTTGACCTATATTTCGATTGTTCTTGGGGAACTTTATCCTAAGCGGATAGCCTTAAACTTGAAGGAATCTTTAGCTGTGCGGACAGCGCCTGTGATTCTTTTCTTGGGAAAAATTGTTAGCCCCTTTGTTTGGTTGTTGTCAGCCTCTACAAATCTTCTCAGTCGTCTGACACCGATGGAATTTGATGATGCGGACGAGAAGATGACAAGGGATGAGATTGAATACATGCTCTCTAAGAGTGAGGAGAGCTTAGACGCAGATGAGTTGGAGATGCTTCAAGGAGTCTTCACTCTGGATGAGTTAATGGCACGGGAATTAATGGTGCCACGAACGGATGCCTTTATGGTAGATATTAAAAATACCAGTGCGGAAAATATTCAAGCCATTTTGAAACAGAATTTTTCTCGGATTCCAGTCTATGAAGATGATAAGGATAATGTGATTGGGATTTTACACACGAAGCGGATTTTGACGGAAGCTTTTGCATCTGGTTTTGAAAATTTACCGCTTCGGAAGATTTTGCAGGAACCGTTATTTGTACCGGAAACCATGTTTGTTGATGATCTGTTGACTTCTTTACGCAATACGCAAAATCAGATGGCAATTTTGCTGGATGAATATGGTGGAGTAGCGGGGCTGGTTACCTTAGAAGATCTTTTGGAAGAAATTGTTGGGGAGATTGAAGACGAGACAGATAAGGCTGAACTTGAAGTTCGTGAATTGACGGACGGAAGCTATATTGTCCTTGGTGCCATGACCTTGAATGATTTCAATGAACATTTTGATGTTATGTTGGAAAGTGATGATGTGGATACCATTGCTGGTTATTACATCACTACCCTGGGAAGTATACCGACAGAGGCGGAACGCCTTTCCATTGACTTGGAGTCAAATGGCTATCGTTTGACCATGCGCAATGATAAAGTGAAAAAAGGTCGGGTAACTAAACTTCGTCTTCACATTGAAAAAATAGAAGAAGAGATAGACTTGGAAGAAGTTCCTTCCAAATAGAAGAAAAGGCTGGGTTCACTCAGCCTTTTCATGTGTAATCATGAAAAGGCAAGACATTTTTCAAAAAAAGTGCTATACTAAATAGTGTAAAACGCTTACAGGAGGGCAGCCATGGGACAAGTCGTTGATTATGGTCAGGTAACAGGATATGTGCATTCAACCGAGAGTTTCGGAGCCGTCGATGGGCCGGGGATTCGGTTTATTATTTTCTTGCAGGGATGTAAGATGCGCTGCCAATACTGTCACAATCCGGATACTTGGGCTTTTGAGAATGAGCAGGCTCAGACGCGTACAGTAGATGATATCCTGGCAGAAGCACTTCGCTATAAGGGTTATTGGGGCAAGAATGGTGGGATTACCGTTAGCGGTGGAGAAGCCCTCCTGCAAATTGACTTTTTGATTGCTCTTTTTACTAAAGCAAAAGAACTGGGAATCCATACAACCTTGGACACTTGTGCCCTACCTTTCCGAAATAAGCCTGAGTATTTAGAAGTTTTTGATCGTTTGATGGAGGTAACTGATCTGGTGTTACTGGATATCAAGGAAATCAATGATGAGCGTCATAAGTTTGTTACTAGTCAAAGTAATAGAAACATTCTGGATTGTGCTCGCTACTTATCTGATAAAGGAATTCCTGTTTGGATTCGTCATGTATTGGTACCTGGCTTGACTGATCGAGATGATGATTTGAAAGAATTGGGTGAATTTGTTAAAACCCTTAAGAATGTGGATAAATTCGAGATTCTTCCTTACCATACAATGGGTGAATTTAAGTGGGAAAAATTGGGAATTGACTATCCTCTAAAAGGTGTGAAACCGCCAACTAAAGAGCGGGTTGAGAATGCCAAGAAGTTGATGGAGACTGAATCCTATCAGGACTATCTCAAGCGAGTGCAAAAGGGCTAATTTCTAATATTGTCACTTGGTAGAAGAGCCTGCTTTGTGTTAAAATGGTAAGTGAAAATAGGAAAAGAGGTAGAATCATGTCAAAAATCTTGGTTTTTGGTCATCAAAACCCTGATACAGATGCGATTGCATCATCATATGCTTACGCTTACTTGGCTAACCAAGCTCATGGCTTGGAGACAGAAGCGGTTATTTTGGGACAGCCAAATGAAGAAACTCGCTTTGTTCTAGACTATTTTGGAATTGAAACACCACGTGAAATCCAATCCCTTGCTAATGAGGGGGTTGAGCAGGTTATCTTGACGGACCACAATGAATTCCAACAATCTGCGGAAGGAATCCGCGATGTTGAAGTGTTCGGAGTTGTGGATCACCACCGTGTGGCTAACTTTGAAACTGCGAATCCATTGTTTATGCGTCTTGAACCTGTTGGATCTGCATCTTCGATTGTCTACCGTATGTTTAAAGAAAATCAAGTTTCAGTGCCAAAAGAAATTGCAGGCTTGATGCTTTCTGGATTGATTTCAGACACTCTTTTGTTGAAATCTCCAACAACACACGCGACAGATATTCCATTGGCAGCAGAATTGGCTGAGCTTGCCGGGGTTGAGCTAGAAACTTATGGACTTGAAATGTTAAAAGCAGGTACTAACCTCTCTAGCAAATCTGCAGCAGAGCTAATTGATATTGATGCTAAGAGCTTTGAATTGAGTGGTAACACTGTTCGCGTAGCTCAAGTGAATACCGTTGATATTTCTGAAATTTTAGAACGTCAGGAAGAAATTGAAGCAGCTATGCAGGCTGCGATGGATGCAGAAGGTTACTCTGACTTTGTCTTGATGATTACAGATATTGTCAATTCCAATTCTGAAATTTTGACATTGGGTGCTAATCCAGATAAGGTTGAAGCAGCATTTGGCTTCAAATTAGAAAATAATCACGCCTTCTTACCTGGTGCTGTGTCTCGTAAAAAACAAGTTGTTCCGCAACTGACAGCTGCTTTTGCTAATTAAATGTGAGGAAGGTGGGTCTAATGTTGATCTGCCTTCTTTCCTACTCAAAAAATATAAAGGGTCTGTATGAAATCATTTGGCAAAGTTTTTAAACAATTCCGGCAGTCTCGCGGCCTGTCCTTGCGTTCAATCTCAAATGAGGAATTATCGGTTTCCCAGTTGTCTCGTTTTGAAAATGAGCAGTCTGATTTGACTATCTCAAAATTTAAAATTGCCTTAGATGAGATTAACATGCCCATGTCAGAGTTTATGTATGCAGTTCAAGACTTTAAGCGAGACGAATTACAAGAGTTACTGTATAAAATGGACACCTATGTTCTTCGAAACGATGTTGTCAGCATGCGCCATCTTTTGGCTTCGAGACCTGTCAAACCACGTTTACGCCGCTTGTTTCATGAACTCAATACGATTATTATTAAAATCAAGCTAGAGGAAATGACGGGGGAATCGGTTGTATCTGAGCATGATTTAAGTGTATTGACCGATTATTTAATTGGAGTGGAGTATTGGGGTTACTATGAGCTCTTACTCTTTATGCACTCGATGCATCGTTTCCGACATACCCTCTTTATGACCTTGTCTAAAGAGATGATTTCACGTTCGGAATTCTATAAGGAATTGCCTATCAATAGGCGAATGATGAATTATTTGGTTTTAGAGGCTTTTGTTCTTTCCAGTGAACGCCAGGAGTTGATTGATGCCCAATATTACCGAAAATTTATTCAGAATAATCACTTTGAAGAGAGAGATATTTTTGAACGAATGGTGATTCAATATGCGGAAGGGATGTTTGAATTCTTTTTCCATGATGAGCGTAAAGGTCTGATGGAAATGGAAAAAGTGATTCAGACTTTCCGTGAACTGGGGAGCATTCATTTAGCTCAGTCTTATGAGAATCGGGTCAAAGCAGCTCAGAAAATCAAAGAGAGTAAAAATTAGATGTAAAAAAGGAACCGCAGTTTGGTTCCTTTTTTACATTTTCTGTAGAAGATTTGTGACGACCTGTGGGTCCCCTGGATACGGGATTTTTTCTCCTTGGATAATTTGGAAGGCATCCGCACCTTTACCAGCGATGATAATGGCATCTTTGTTACTATAGTTTTTTTCTAAAAGGTATTGGATAGCAGCTTCTCTGTCTGGGATAATGCTTACAGGTCTGTGGATATAGGCAGCAATTTCTTGGGAAATAGCTTCGGGATCTTCATAGTTCGGGTCATCCGCAGTTAGGACGACGTCTAGATCGGGATAATCGTTAAGGAGGATTCCGAAGTCTTTGCGACGACTTTCTCCTTTATTACCAGTTGCACCTAGAATCAAGGCGAGTTTTCCTTTTTGATAGTAGGCCACTGTATCGATTAGTTTCTTTAGACTATCACCATTGTGAGCATAATCGATAAAAATTTTTGCTCCAGAAGGATGGGAAAGAACTTCCATGCGTCCGTCTACCTTTGTGTTGGCAATACCAGCTTTAATGGCAGTAGGACTTGCTCCGAGTTGATGGCAGGCTAGGGCTGCTGCCAAGGCATTCTCTTGATTAAAATCGCCAATTAATTGAATGTCGTATTCATCTGCCAGCTCTCCGGTAACTTGGAAATTGAAAGCTGAAGCATTTTGAATAGTATTTGGACTTCCTAGACCATAGGTAGTATGAGGACAATCTGCGATGGAATCAAGGAGAAAGTCAATATGATCCATTTGCTGGTTTAAAATTAGGAAGCGGCTATTGGCTAACAACTGACGTTTGTGGTAGAAGTAGTCCTCATAGCTAGGATGTTCAATGGGACCTATGTGATCGGGGCTGATATTTAAGAAGACACCGACATCAAAAGTGAGACCGTAGACTCGTTTCACCAGATAGGCTTGGCTTGAAACTTCCATGATGAAGTGTGTTCGTCCTTGTTCGACAGCTTGAGCCATCATGGCGAAGAGGTCTAGGCTTTCTGGAGTCGTTAATTGCGATTTAAAGAAATTGTGACCGTCTAGCGTTGAATTCATGGTTGACAGCATGGCCGGCTTCCATTCCTCTTGAAGAATATTGAAAGCAAAATAAGCAGCTGTTGTTTTACCCTTGGTTCCTGTAAAGGCTAATAGTTTCAGTTTGTTCTGAGGGTTTTGGTAAAATTCCATGGCAATCAGGCTCATGGCTTGTTTGATGTCGTTGACGAGAATCACAGGGATAGAGACTTGATAGTCTACTTCACTGACATAGTAGCGTAGGCCTTGCTGAATGGCTGATTCTAAGTACTCTGCTTTGAACTGCTGGCCTTTTGCAAAGAAAAGGGTTTGTTCAGAAGTTTTACGACTATCGTAGCTTAGTTGCTGAAAAGTCCAGTCTTCTTCCTGGTAGTGGTACTTATCTTGGCTGATAATGGCACGGAAATTATGATCCTCTTTAAGGATTTGTAATGCGGTTTCAAGTTTCATCATAGCCTTATTGTAACCCTTCTGTGAAGCTTTTACAAGTCAAATGCCATTGGCTTTTTTTGCTAAAATCTTGGAGGGATAGCACCTTCGTGCTATAATGGTACTAGAATTTTCGAACATTTTTAAAGGGGATTAGAATGAATGACCAACAATCGCGGCAGCAAGAGTTGATGCTGAAGGGAGCAGCCTGGATGACTGCTAGTAACCTCATTAGTCGCTTGCTTGGTGCTCTCTATATTATTCCGTGGTACGGGTGGATGGGGAGTCACGCGGCCGAGGCCAATGGCCTCTTTACGATGGGGTACAATATCTATGCTTGGTTTCTTTTGATTTCAACTGCAGGCTTACCAGTAGCTATTTCCAAGCAGATAGCCAAATACAATACAATGGGACAGGAGGAGAAATCTTTCGCTCTGATTCATCGTTTTTTAAAATTGATGTTGATTCTTGGGGTGGCTTTTGCCGTAGTGATGTATTTAGCAGCTCCCTTGTTTGCATCGGGTTCTGGGGTTGGCTCTGAGTTAACGCCAGTCATGCAGAGTCTTGCCTGGGCGGTGCTGATTTTTCCTGCTATGAGTATTATAAGGGGTGTCTTTCAGGGCTATAATAATATGCGTCCGTATGCCATGAGCCAGATTGCAGAGCAGGTTGCCAGAGTGATTTGGATGTTGGTTGCCACCTTCCTGATCATGCAGTTAGGGAATCAAGACTATGTTGCGGCGGTTACCCAGTCTACCTTTGCAGCCTTTGTTGGGATGATTGCCTCTGTGGGATTATTGATTTTTGCTTTAAATCAAGAAGGGTTGCTTCGTCCTATTTTGGCTGCTTCTGGCCAAGAGTTAGAAGGAGGGAGCCAACTGGTGATTGAAACGCTGAAAGAAGCCATTCCCTTTATTATTACAGGGTCGGCCATTCAGCTTTTTCAAATTATTGACCAAAATACCTTTATCAATGTGTCACGATGGTTTACCAATACTTCGAAGACAGACTTACTGGTTCTCTTTTCTTATTTTTCAGCGAATCCGAATAAGGTGAGTATGATTTTGATTGCGGTGGCATCTTCAGTGGGAGGAGTTGGGATACCGCTTTTGACAGAGAATTTTGTGAAAAAAGATCTAGGTGCTGCTGCTAAGTTGGTGATTGATAACCTTAGTTTACTACTGACTTTTCTCATTCCAGCAACTCTAGGTTCTCTTTTGATGGGGCGTGCGCTATACACCTTCTTCTACGGTCAGCCTCAAGGGCAGTCTCTAGAATTGTTCGTATGGGCGATGTCTTTCACACTGCTCTTGGGATTGTATACGGTTTTGGCGCCAATGATTCAAGCTCTTTATGAGAATCGTTTGGCCATGCTTTATTTTCTATATGGTCTTGGTGTCAAATTACTGTTACAAATCCCTTTTATTTGGATGTTTGCCTCCTATGGTCCTCTTTTGTCCACAGGATTTGCCTTGATTTTACCTTGCATTCTTATGTACCGCAAAATCCATGAGGTTACCCGTCTCAATCATAAACGACTGATGAAAAGAGTAGTCCTCATTAGTCTTATGACGGTGATAATGGCCATGGTTACGAGTTTAAGTCAGTTCCTCCTTTCGCTTGTGATTGGGGTTGACAGTCGTCTAGGAAGTTTGGTTCATTTAGCAGTTGTTGGTGGGATTTCAGTCTATGTCTATGCTTGGATGGCTTTAAAGACCAATCATTTGGATCGGGTCATGGGTCCCCAAGCGAATCGTTTACGCAGATTATTACGAATATCATAAGAAGGGGAGCAGATGAACTCTATTTCAACTGAAAGAGTTTCTCTGCTTATTCCCTTCTTTTTTAATAATTTTATTTGCTTTGAAAAGCTTTTCAAGAAGGTCTGTGATATAATGGAAAAAATTAAGAAAAGAGGAACCAAGCATGTCTAAAGTTCAAGTCATTGCACATCCGTTGATTCAGCATAAGTTGTCCATTCTTCGCCGGACGGATACTTCTACAAAAGCTTTCCGTGAGTTGGTTGATGAAATTGCAATGTTGATGGGGTATGAAGTTCTCCGTGATCTTCCGCTTGAGGATGTCGAAATCGAGACACCGATTACCAAGACGGTTCAGAAGCAATTGGCAGGGAAAAAGTTGGCTATTGTACCGATTTTACGGGCAGGTATCGGAATGGTAGATGGACTTTTGAGTTTGGTTCCAGCGGCCAAGGTTGGGCACATTGGAATGTACCGGGATGAAGAGACCTTGCAACCAGTGGAATACTTGGTAAAACTTCCAGAAGACATTGATCAACGGCGGATTTTTGTGGTAGATCCGATGTTAGCGACAGGTGGATCAGCTATCTTGGCTATTGATTCTTTGAAAAAACGTGGAGCAAGTAATATTACCTTTGTCTGCTTGGTTGCTGCACCTGAAGGGGTTGCTGCTCTTGAAGAAGCACATCCTGAAGTTCCAATCTTTACTGCAGCTTTGGATGAGCGTCTGAATGAACACGGTTATATTGTTCCTGGTCTTGGAGATGCGGGAGATCGGCTCTTTGGTACGAAATAAGAGGTTAAAAGTTGACCTTTACTGACCATTTGGGTATAATGAGTTCATTCTAGTAAAGAAGGAGAATACAGAATGATTCCTGTAGTTATTGAACAAACGAGTCGTGGTGAGCGTTCTTATGATATTTACTCACGTCTTTTGAAGGATCGGATTATTATGCTAACGGGTCCAGTTGAAGATAATATGGCTAACTCTGTTATCGCCCAATTGCTGTTCCTGGATGCACAAGATTCAACGAAGGATATTTATCTTTATGTGAATACACCAGGCGGATCTGTTTCTGCTGGTCTGGCTATCGTTGATACCATGAACTTCATTAAAGCAGATGTTCAGACCATTGTCATGGGGATGGCAGCTAGCATGGGAACTATTATTGCTTCCAGTGGTGCTAAGGGCAAACGCTTTATGCTACCACATGCGGAATACATGATTCACCAACCAATGGGAGGTACTGGTGGCGGTACGCAGCAAACAGATATGGCGATTGCTGCTGAACACTTGCTTAAAACTCGTCATACCTTAGAAAAAATCTTGGCAGATAATTCTGGTAAACCAGTGGAGCAAATTCACAAAGATGCGGAACGTGATTATTGGATGAGTGCAGAAGAAACACTTGAATATGGTTTTATTGATGAAATCATGGCCAATAATCAATTACCACAGGCTTAATTAATAAGAGATGTAAGTGGGAAAGAATTCACTGATGTTGAGAGTGAGTGAATCTTTCTGCTTTCCATTGTTAATGAGCTCGGATAAGAATGACCAATTATGATTTTGAGGCTGGAGCATTGGCTCCAGTCTCTTTCTTGTTACTGGACTGGTTTTTGTAGGGTTCTTATGGTAGAATGTTCCTAAGAAAAGGTAAGGAGTGGTTATGGAAACAAGAGTTCAACGCCGGGCATTATATGTTTATCTTTATTACAACCGGGATCGGCGGAAGTTGTTTCCTTATGGGGATATTACCTACCATTCGCGACGAATGCGGTATGTTCAACTATTTGTCCAAGCGGATCAGGCAGGGGCTATTCGGGCGCAGTTGGAACATGAATCTTTTGTAAGAGAGGTTAAGACCAGTCATTTGGTAGATTTACCACTTACTTATCAAGGTATCGATTTAGCAGGTCTAGAAAGCGGAGATTGATTTTCCGCTTTTTTATTTTTGAAAGAAAATATAGTGAAAATTTTCCTGCAAAAAATAATGAAAAAATCTCAAACTTGTATTGACAATTTTCTGACAATTCTATATATTAGACTCTATAAAAAAAGAGGAGTGGTTTTATGAAACGTAAAACATTAGTGGCCACAATCCTGATGGCCTCTATGACATTTTTGGCAGCCTGTACCCAGGTACCGGTTGCGGACGGTTCCAAAGCCAAAGGGACAGAAATTGGAGAAACCATTAAAGTCGGTTTTAACTTTGAAAATACCGGTTCCGTAGCGGCATATGGATCCGTTGAACAAAAAGGTGCCTTGTTGGCTGTTGAGGAAATCAATCATGCCGGTGGTATTGATGGGAAGCAAATTGAGGTTATTTCTAAAGATAATAAATCTGAAACTCAAGAAGCAGCATCTGTATCTACGAACTTGGCTATTCAGCAGCAGGTGAATGCGATTGTCGGACCGGCGACATCTGGTGCAACAGCAGCTGCAATTCCGAAAGCAACAATTGCAGGTGTGCCTGTGATTTCACCAAGTGCCACCCAGGATGGTTTGACAGCTGGGCAGGACTTCTTGTTTGTTGGGACATTCCAAGATAGTTACCAAGGTCGGATTATCGCCAAGTATGTTGCAGATAATTTAAATGCGAAAAAAGTTGCCTTGTTTACAGATAACTCAAGTGATTACGCAAAAGGAATCGCAAAATCCTTTAAGGAAGCTTATAAGGGAGATATTGTGATTGAGGAAACCTTTATTGCAGGGGATACTGATTTCCAAGCAGCTCTGACGAAAATGAAGGGGCAAGATTTTGATGCAATGGTTCTTCCAGGTTACTACACGGAGGCCGGTAAGATCGTCAACCAGATGCGTGGGATGGGACTGAACCAGCCTGTTGTTGGCGGAGACGGTTTGAATTCAGAAGAATTTGTTCAACAAGCAACTGCGGAAAAAGCAAATGACATTTACTTTGTGTCTGGTTTTTCTTCAACTGTTAAAACCAATGAAGAAGCAGAGTCCTTTAAAAAAGCTTATAAAAAGCGTTTTAATGAGGAACCAAGTACTTTTTCAGCTCTAGCTTATGATTCAATGAAGATGATGGCTAAGGCTATGGAAGGAGCAGAAAACTCGATTCAAATTCGTGATAACCTCACAAAAGTGAAGGATTACGAAGGAGTAACTGGTAAAACTAGTTTTGATGCCGACCATAATACGACAAAATCAGCCTTTATGATGACCATGCAGAATGGTAAGGTTGAAGAAGCGGTGTCGGTTCAACCAGACTAAGTCGTTTAGGAGATTATTTAGAATGATACTACAGCAATTATTGAACGGGCTGATTTTGGGAAGTATTTATGCTCTTCTTGCCTTGGGTTACACCATGGTATATGGGATTATTCGCTTGATCAACTTTGCCCACGGTGATGTTTACATGATGGGGGCCTTTATGGGGTATTTCCTCATTAATAACCTACACTTGAATTTTTTCGTGGCTCTTTTGTTAGCCATGGCTGGGACGGCAGCTTTAGGGGTTTTAATTGAATTTTTAGCTTATCGTCCTCTTCGTCAATCGACTCGGATTGCAGCCTTGATTACTGCAATTGGGGTATCTTTCCTCTTGGAATACGGAATGGTTTTCTTTTTTGGCGCGAATCCACGTCCTTTTCCACAGGTTATTGACACTGTTCGCTATGAATTAGGACCTGTTTCTATTACGAATATTCAATTATTGATTTTAGGAGTTTCTATCCTCTTGATGGTGGTGCTTCAACTGATTGTTAAGAAAACCAAGATGGGGAAAGCCATGAGGGCTGTTTCCGTGGATAGTGATGCGGCTCAATTGATGGGGATTAACGTAAACCGCACCATTAGCTTCACCTTTGCACTTGGATCTGCACTTGCAGGGGCAGCGGGTGTCCTCATCGCTCTTTACTATAACTCCTTGGAGCCTTTGATGGGGATGACACCTGGTCTTAAATCGTTCGTTGCGGCTGTTTTAGGAGGAATTGGAATTATTCCTGGTGCAGCTTTAGGTGGATTTGTTATCGGGGTTCTTGAAACTGCGGCAACAGCACTTGGATTCTCTGATTTCCGTGATGCGATTGTGTATGGAGTATTGATTCTGATTCTCCTAGTTCGTCCAAGTGGTATTCTTGGTAAAAATGTGAAGGAGAAGGTATAGTCATGCAAAAAAATCTAAAGGAAAACTTGATTTGGGCAGGGCTGCTAGTTGCCGGCTATGCCTTGATGACACTTTTAGTAGAAATGAACGTTCTCAATCTCTACTATCAAATGATCTTACAGCAAATTGGAATTAATATTATTTTGGCTGTAGGGCTTAACCTCATTGTTGGTTTCTCGGGCCAGTTCTCTTTGGGACACGCTGGTTTTATGGCCATTGGAGCTTATGCAACAGCTATTATTGGTAAACAATTGCCAACCTATGGCGGTTTCCTTGTTTCGGTCTTAGGGGGAATGATTGTTGCGGGGCTTGTGGCTCTTTTAGTTGGAATTCCAACCCTTCGTTTGAAAGGGGATTATCTAGCGATTGCTACGCTTGGAGTTGCTGAAATTATCCGTATTATGATTGTCAACGGTGGTGAGGTGACCAACGGTGCAGCGGGGCTTTTGGGAATTCCTGCCTTTACTACTTGGCAAATGGTCTACATCTTGGCTGCATTGACAACGATTGTGACCTTGAACTATTTGAGAAGTCCGATTGGTCGCCAAACTCTTGCGGTTCGTGAGGATGAGATTGCGGCGGAATCTGTTGGAATCAATACAACTAAAATTAAGGTAATGGCTTTTGTTTTTGGAGCGATTACTGCAAGTATCGCAGGCTCACTTCATGCGGGATTTGTTGGGTCGGTTGTCCCTAAAGACTTTGCTTTCACGAATTCCATCAATATTTTGATCATTGTTGTATTTGGTGGTTTGGGTTCTATGACTGGAACGATTGTAGCAGCAGTTGTTTTAGGTATCCTCAATATGTTGCTTCAAGACGTTGCAAGTATTCGGATGATTGTTTACTCACTAGCCCTTATCTTGGTTATGATTTTCCGTCCAGGTGGTTTGTTGGGAACTTGGGAATTTAGTTTGAAGGATCTTTTGTCAAAATCAAAAAAGGAGGCTAAGTCCTAATGGTATTATTAGAAGTTAAACACTTAACAAAACATTTCGGCGGTTTAACGGCTGTTGGGGATGTAACCTTGGAGTTGGACAAGGGAGAATTGGTAGGTCTGATTGGTCCAAATGGAGCCGGTAAATCCACTCTTTTCAATCTTTTGACCGGTGTCTACGAGCCGAGTGAAGGAACCATTACTTTAGATGGAAATGAGCTCAATGGTAAAGAGACTTACACGATTGCGGGTCTCGGTCTTGGTCGTACCTTCCAGAATATCCGTCTATTCAAAGATTTGACGGTCCTTGATAACGTTCTTATCGCTTTTGGTAATCACCAAAACCCACATGTCTTTGCCAGTCTCTTCCGCCTTCCTCTATACTATAAAAAGGAAGAAGAGTACAAAGAAAAAGCTATGGATCTCTTGAAAATATTCTCTTTGGAAGAATATGCAGATACCTTGGCTAAAAATTTGGCTTACGGGCAGCAACGACTCTTGGAAATTGTTCGGGCTTTGGCGACCGAGCCTAAAATTCTCTTCTTGGATGAGCCAGCTGCAGGGATGAACCCTCAAGAAACAGCTGAATTGACGGCTTTGATTCGTAGAATTAAAGAAGAGTTTAATATTACAGTGATGTTGATTGAGCACGATATGAGTTTGGTTATGGAAGTAACGGAACGAATCTATGTTTTGGAATATGGCCGCTTGATTGCTCATGGAACACCTGAAGAAATTCGCACCAACAAGCGTGTTATTGAAGCTTACTTGGGAGGAGAAGCCTAATGTCAATGTTACAAGTTGAAAATCTATCCATTCATTATGGAATGATCGAAGCGGTCCATGATGTCAGCTTTGAAGTGGCAGAGGGGGAAGTTGTATCCTTGATTGGAGCCAATGGTGCTGGTAAAACCAGTATCCTTCGAACCATTTCAGGTTTGGTACGTCCAAGCCAAGGAAGGATTCTATTTCAAGGTCAGGAAATTCAAAAGCAGCCTGCACAAAATATTGTAGCTTCTGGTTTATCTCAAGTACCAGAAGGCCGTCATGTTTTCCCAGGTCTAAGTGTTATGGAAAACCTTGAAATGGGAGCCTTTCTGAAGAAAAATCGAGAAGAAAATGCTCGAAATCTCAAGAAAATTTTTGAGCGTTTCCCACGTTTGGAAGAACGTAAAGGTCAGGATGCTGCAACCCTTTCTGGAGGAGAGCAACAGATGTTGGCCATGGGGCGGGCTCTGATGTCAACTCCTAAACTTCTACTTTTAGATGAACCATCCATGGGATTGGCTCCGATTTTCATTAATGAAATCTTTGAAATCATTAAAGACATCCAAGCCCAAGGCACAACCGTTCTTTTAATTGAGCAAAATGCCAATAAGGCGCTTGCCATTTCAAATCGAGGTTATGTTTTGGAAAATGGTAAAATAGTATTATCTGGTACAGGTCAAGAACTTCTAACCTCAGAAGAAGTCCGTAAGGCTTACCTTGGTGGTTAATGATTGAGAGAAAGGAAAAAACATGGCTGTTAAAGAATTTATGACAAAACGAGTGGTCTTTATTGATCCAGATACATCCATTGCCCATGCGGCGGACTTGATGCGGGAACAAAATCTCCACCGCCTGCCAGTTATGGATAATGGTAAATTGGTCGGATTGGTAACAGAGGGTACAATTGCGGAAGCTACACCGTCTAAGGCAACGACTCTGTCAATTTATGAAATGAATTATCTTCTCAATAAGACAAAAGTTAAAGATGTGATGGTGCGTGATGTCTTTACCTTGGATGAAGATGCCAGCTTAGAAGATGCGGTCTATTTGATGTTTAAACACAAGGTCGGGATTCTTCCAGTTATGAAAGGGGAAGAGCTCCGAGGAGTCATTACTGACCGCGATATTTTTAAAGCCTTTCTAGAGGTAACTGGATATGGTGCACCAGGGACTCGTGTACGGGTACAGACAACTAACCAAGTTGGTGTTTTGGAACGTGCTGTTCATGCAGTTGTGGAACGGAATTTAAATATCGATAATGTCGTGAATATTCCAAATTCAGATGGTTCTGTAACCATTGAGTTGCAATTGGAGGGACAGACAGACCACGACCAACTACGAGAAGAACTTGAAAAGCAAGGTCTTCAAGTGGATTATATTCATGAAACTCAGGCAAAAGCCTTCTAAAATATAAGAAAACTCCTAGAGAAGCGATAGGCCCTTGTGGCTTATGCTCCTAGGAGTTTTTACTTTGTTAGTGTCAAATCTCACGAAAACAGGTATAATAGTTACTAAGAAAAGGGGGAACAATGAAACAAGGATTTTTAGTGTCTATTGAAGGACCAGATGGCTCTGGAAAGTCAACCTTAATTCAAGAATTGGCCAGCTATTATTCAGAGCAAGGTCGAGAAGTAGTGGCTACCAGGGAACCAGGTGGTGCTCGGATAGCGGAACAAATTCGGCAAATTTTATTGAACCCTGAGCATGCTGAGATGGAAGAAAAAACAGAGCTGCTATTATATATTGCTAGTCGTCGGCAGCATCTGGTTGAAAAGGTTTTGCCAGCCCTAGAGCGTGGTGCCCTTGTCTTGATGGATCGCTTTATTGACTCTTCTGTTGCTTACCAAGGTTATGGACGAGGTTTGGATCTGGAAGCTATTCACTGGTTAAATCAGTTTGCAACAGATGGGAAGAAACCAGATTTAACCGTATTACTAGATTTACCAGCAGCGGAAGGTTTGGCTCGTATTCAGGCAACCCGTTCGAATGATGTCGATCGACTGGATCAGGAAGGATTGTCTTGGCATGAGCGTGTACGAGAGGGCTATCTTAACTTACTGGAGGAAGAACCAAAGCGTTTTGTGAAGGTCGATGCCAGTCAGGATTTTTCGACAGTTTTGGAACAAGCTCTGACCTGCATACATGAGAAATTAGGCATATGAGTTCTCTATACCAAGGCTTGCAAGAATCTCAAGCGAATTTATTGCATCGTTTTCAGAAAATTATTCAAGCCAATAAGCTTAGTCATGCCTATTTGTTTGCAGGTGGCAAGGAAACTTTTGATATGGCCTTGTATTTGACTCAGTCTATCTATTGTGAGAAGAAGATGGATGGACTTCCTTGTGGACACTGTCGCTCTTGTAAATTGGTTGCTGCGCAAGCATTTCCTGATTTACATGTAGTGAGCCCTACTAATCGAGTGATTCGTACAGACCAGATTAAAAGTCTACTGGAGCAGGCTTCTCAATCGGGCTTGGAGAGCACGCATCAGGTTTTTATTTTTCAAGATGCCGATACAATGCATGTTAATGGTGCCAATGCTTTACTGAAGTCTATGGAGGAGCCAACAGGTCAGCAACATTTCTTTTTCCTCACGAAAGCTTCAGAAAAAATTCTGCCCACTATTCAAAGCCGAAGTCAGTATGTGTATTTTCCGGATCTTGGTCAAGTTCTAGTGGCAGAATTTGAATCTCAGGGACTTTTGAAAACGCAAGCCCAGTTTTTAAACACCTTGCTTCAAGGAAATGTTAGAATGCTAGAAACAGTAGGTCAAGGCTGGATATTGGAAATGGAAGCCCAGCTTGCAGCTTGGTTGCAGCTGTTCCTTAAAGGGAATGTGAAAGCTTTCCCAGCTTTGGCAGCTTTAGTTGCGCAAGCAGACGATCGCGATAAGCAAAGTTTATTCTTGGATATACTAGAAATTCAGCTAGGCCAGAAAGTGGAGGTAGGAAAACGTTGGATTCTTTTAAAAGATTTGATGGAAGCACGAATAACCTGGCAAGCAAATGTTCCTCTTTTAATGAGCTTGGAACGATTTCTTTTAAAGAATTTGTAAATTGAAATGAAGGAGGAGCCTTTTGGAAAAAAAAGATATTTTAGTCACCCTTGATAACTTCAGCAATCACTTGATTCGAACCCTTAATGACTTAGAATCTATGAAGGTTGCAGTAAGGGAAGCCATCGAGGAAAATACCCTCCTCCGTTTAGAAAATGAAAAACTTCGGGAACGATTGAGTCAGATGGAGACGGAAACTCCTGTTAAAACTCCTAACCAACGAGAAGGTTTGAATCGCATTTATTTAGATGGTTTCCATGTTTGCACCTATTCTTATGGACAACAACGAGAAGGTGAATGCGTCTTTTGCGATGAATTATTGAATAGAGGTTAGCTGTGTATATTCAAAGAAGTTTTAAAGAAGTATCAGAGTTTGGAACTCTCTACTTGGTGGGAACTCCGATCGGAAATATGGAGGATATTTCTTTTCGAGCGCTAAAAATTTTAGAATCGGTTGCTGCGATTGCTGCAGAGGATACGCGAGTAACAGGGGCTTTATTGAAGCATTTTGAGATTCAGAAACGCTTGATTTCTTTCCATGAACACAATGCTCAAAGTCGAGTCCCAGAACTGTTGGATTTACTCGCTCAGGGACAAGACCTAGCACAGGTTTCAGATGCAGGACTTCCAAGTATTTCAGATCCTGGACAGGACTTGGTTAAGGCAGCTATCGAGCAAGGTTATACTGTTGTCCCCATTCCAGGTCCATCTGCAGGTATTACTGGTTTGATTGCGAGCGGACTTGTACCTCAACCTCATATTTTTTATGGATTTTTGCCTCGCAAAGCTAGTCAGCAGAAGAGCTTTTTGGAATCCAAATACCAGTATCCGGAAACTCAAATTTTTTATGAATCTCCCTATCGTTTATCTACTACTTTAGAACAAATTTTAACGGTTTACGGTAATCGAGAGATTGTCTTGATTCGTGAATTAACGAAGATCTACGAAGAGTTTCGCAGGGGGAGCGTTCAAGAAGTTCTAGATTCATTGACCACTGATCCTGTAAAAGGAGAATGTTTGTTAATTGTGGCGGGTTATCAAGAACAAGACCAACCAGCTCAGAATATGGAAGAGGTTTTAGAGCTCTTGAAACAAAGAGTTGCTCAAGGCCAACGCCTGAAAACAGCTAGCCAAGAATTGGCGAAAGATACAGGTTTTAAAGCGAAAGACCTCTACCGTGCTTATCATCAAGAAGAAAAGGAAGAACAATAAATGAATATTGATTATTATGGTCATCCCCGTTGCACAACGAGTAAGGCAGCTGAAAAAGAATTGAAATCCTTGGGAATTGACATGCGTTTCATAGACTTGACACAAGAAGCACCTAGTCCTAGTCAACTGGAAAGTTGGATGGAAGAGGGAGACTGGCCTGTGAAGGCATTTTTCAATACGAGTGGTATCAAATACCGGGAACTAGGTTTAAAAGATAAGGTGCCTACAATGACTGTGGCAGAGGCTGCACAACTGTTGGCGACGGATGGAATGCTGATCAAGCGACCTCTATTGGTAAGAGATGGGACCCTCCTTCAAATTGGTTATCGGACTCCTTATGCAGATTTAAAACTCTAGGATTAGATTATGACAGATTATCTTTCTGTGGGGACCCTGACCAAGTACCTAAAGCGTAAATTTGATAAGGATCCTTATCTGGAGCGTGTTTTTTTGACCGGGCAAGTTTCCAATTTTCGAGCTCGCCCTAACCATCAATATTTTTCCCTCAAGGATGATCAGGCAGTTATCCAAGCGACGATGTGGTCTGGAGTTTACCAAAAATTGCCATTTACCCTGGAGGAAGGGCAACAAATCAATGTTGTGGGGCGGGTACAATTATACGCTCCCAACGGTTCCTATTCGATTTTGATTGAGCGGGCAGAGCCAGCTGGCGTAGGCGAATTAGCTCTTCGGTTTGAGCAATTGAAAAAAGAATTAACAGCAGCTGGTTTCTTTAAAGCCGAGCATAAGCAAGCTCTACCTCATTTCAATCGGAAAATTGGAGTTGTTACTAGTCAGAGTGGGGCAGTCATCCAAGATATTATTACGACGGTGAATCGTCGTTTTCCAGGTTTAAGTATTCGACTCTATCCAGCCAAGGTTCAGGGGGAGGGAGCAGCTTCTGAAATTGCCGCACAAATTCAGCGGGCAAATCTCGATGAAGATTTAGATGTTTTAATTGTTGGTCGTGGCGGAGGCTCCATGGAGGATCTATGGGCTTTTAATGAGGAGATTGTGGTTCGGGCCATTTTTGAATCTCGTTTGCCTGTTATTTCTAGTGTTGGCCATGAGATAGATGTGACTTTAGCTGATTTTGTAGCAGATCAACGGGCAGCGACTCCGACGGCTGCTGCAGAGTTAGCAACGCCCTACACCAAGGCGGATTATTTTTTAGCCCTCGAACGTAGTCAATTAAGACTTAAACAATTGGTTGATCAACAATTGAAAGCCAAGCGAGATCGTTTGGAAGTTCTGGCTAAATCTATTATTTTTAGACAACCAGAGAGGCTTTATGATTCTTATGTACAAAAATTGGATCAACTGGATCTTCAACTCAAGCAAGTTGTGGAGAAAGAGCTTCAACGGAAGCAACATCAGAGTCAGCTTCTTTATCAGTCACTGATTCGTCAGAATCCAACCCCAAGACTTGAAAGAAACAGGGATCAACTGTCACGCTTGGAGAAAGATTTACAACGAGTGATAAGGGATTATTTAAGCCAAGCACAACAGCGCTATCAAGTAGCGAGTGATGCTCTATCCCAACTGGAATTAAGGCAAATTCTCCAACGAGGGTATGCCTTGGTCAAAAAAGACGATGCAATTGTATCGCATAGCAACCAGGTGCAAACTGGTGATTCCCTGACCATTGAACTTCAGGATGGTCATTTAGAAGTAGAGGTAAAACATGTCCAAAACACAGACATTTGAAGAAAAAATGCAGGAGTTGGAGCTCCTGGTCAAACGCCTGGAACAAGGAGAAGTTCCCCTTGAAGAAGCTTTAAAAGAATTTCAACAGGGGATGACATTGAGTCAGGAACTTCAAAAGACCTTGCAAGAGGCTGAAAAAACTATGGTGACCATTATGGGCGCTAATGGTCAAGAAACGGAAATGGAAGCATGAACAAACAGTTACAAGTTTTGGAAGAAGTTCTCCAAGATTTTTATAGGCCTACCAGTCCAGATCCTCAATTGGTAGAGGGGATTCTCTATTCTATTCAAGCCGGTGGCAAGCGAATTCGTCCCTTGCTTTTGTTAGATTTGTTGGAGGGCTTTGGTCTTACGGTCACACGAGAGCACCTGAAGGTTGCGGCTGCTCTGGAAATGATTCATACGGGGAGCCTTATTCACGACGATCTTCCAGCAATGGATGATGACGATTACCGTCGGGGGCACTTGACGAATCATAAAAAGTTCGGGGAAGCTCCAGCTATTTTAGCGGGAGATAGTTTGTTCCTGGATGCCTTTGCGATGTTAGCACAAGCAGAGTTGCCTGCTGTCCAACTGGTAGAACTGACCAAAGCTTTATCACTAGCCTCTGGTACCTTTGGAATGGTAGGCGGGCAAAGTTTAGATATGCGCTCAGAGGGTAAGACCCTAGCGATTGAAGAATTGCAAAGGATTCATCAAAATAAGACAGGACGTCTACTGTATTTTCCATTTTTGGCTGCCAGTGTGCTACTAAATTTAGATACGGAGAGCACAGTCATTTTGGAATCACTTGGAAAAAATCTAGGCTTGGCCTTTCAAGTGCGTGATGACATTTTAGATGTCACAGCCAGTTTCCAAGAACTGGGAAAAACACCAAATAAAGATGAGAAGACACAAAAAGCCACTTATCCAGCTATTTTTGGTCTGGAGGAATCTAAGAAAATTTTGGCCAGACTTCTTGATGACATCCGAAGCCAGCTGACAGCCTTGGAAGCGAAAGGGTTCCAAGGGTTTGTTTTGAAAGAAAGGATAGAAGGATTAGCCATTGGTAGCTAAAGAAAGAGTAGATGTGTTGGCCTTTCATCAAGGCCTATTTGAAACCAGAGAACAAGCTAAAAGGGGTGTTATGGCAGGTCTAGTTATACATGAATTGACTGGCCATCGCTATGATAAACCAGGGGAAAAGATTTCAGACGATACACCTTTAAAAGTGAAGGGAGAGACCCTACCTTATGTGAGTCGTGGTGGTTTGAAATTAGCCAAGGCTTTAGAAGTATTTGCCATTGATTTAGTAGGTCGGATGACCCTTGATATTGGAGCCTCTACAGGAGGTTTTACGGATGTTATGCTACAGGCGGATGCCCAACAAGTGTACGCGGTTGATGTGGGAACCAACCAATTGGCATGGAAATTACGACAGGATCCGCGTGTTATTAGCCGAGAGCAGTACAATTTCCGTTACGCCAATCCTGAAGATTTTCAACCCCAGCCAAGCTTTGCCTCTATTGATGTCAGTTTTATTTCCCTAAGTTTGATTTTGCCAAGTTTAGCAGCGATTTTAGAAGATCAGGGTCAAGTTGTAGCCCTAGTCAAGCCGCAGTTTGAGGCAGGTCGGGAAGCTATTGGGAAAAAAGGAATTGTTAAGGACGCTCGGGTTCATGAAGAGGTCTTGACCAAGACCGTGAATATGGCCCAAGGTTTGGGCTTTGGGAGTCATGGCCTAGACTTTTCACCTATTACTGGTGGACAGGGAAATATTGAATTTTTGCTCTACTTAAAACTGGATGGGGGACAAGCTCTTCCGCTTGAACAAATAAAGGAGACAGTGAGGAAGGCCCATGAGACATTCTAACGCTGATAAGGGGCAGAGACAGACTCTTATTCGAGAATTGATCCAAAGCCAGTCTATTCGTGGTCAGAAACAAATCACCGATTACTTGGAATCAAAAGGGATTGTTGCGACACAAGCAACTGTTTCACGGGATTTAAGAGAGATGGGAGTTGTTAAGGGAGAAGATGCTTCCTATCAATTTCAACCGACGGGAAAAAAATCTCCTATTTTAGAAGTTGCCCGACAGGAAGGGATGATTTCTCTTCGGGTTATTCCAGGTCAGGCTCTGTTGCTAAAAAAGGAAATCTGGAATCGATTTTCCCATGAACTCTTCTCGATTTTGTCAGATGATGATACTGTCTTACTTATTCTAAAAAAGGGAATCGACCCAAGTCGTCTCCAAAATTCCTTAGAAAAGTGGTAATCCTATGTTATTAGAAATCTCGATTAAAAATTTTGCCATCATTGAAGAAATTACCTTAAATTTTGATAAAGGGATGACGGTCTTAACAGGTGAGACGGGTGCTGGTAAATCGATTATTATTGATGCCATGAATATGATGTTAGGAAGCAGGGCTACAACGGAAGTGATCCGGCATGGCATGCCCAAAGCTGAGATTCAAGGTCTTTTTTCCTTGGAGAAACCAGAACTACTCCAAGAAATTTTGGAAGATCAAGGAATTGAAGTTGGAGATGACCTCATTATCCGCCGAGAAATTTTTCAGAATGGCCGTAGTGTCAGTCGGATTAATGGGCAAATGGTGAATCTTTCTATCTTGAGAGCGGTTGGTCAACACTTGGTAGATATTCATGGGCAGCATGACCAAGAAGAGCTCATGCGTGCGCAATGGCATGGCCGCCTATTAGATGAATTTGGAGATGAGGCTTTCCGGAAACTGAAGGCTGATTACGCCCATAGTTTTGAACGTTACCGGAGTTTGCGAAAGCAACTAGTCAAACAGCAGAATCAGGAAGCTGAGCATAGTGCTCGAATTGAAATGTTGGAGTTTCAATTAGCAGAAATCGAAGGGGCTGCCTTAAAATCTGGAGAAGATGAGAGTCTTCAACAGGAAAGAGAACAGCTGATGAATCACAAGTTGATTGCTGATACTCTGACTTCTGCTTTTCATCTTTTGGATGATGAAGAGCAATCTTCTTTATCTAAAATTCGTTCAGCCTTAGGAGATTTGGAGAGTCTAGAAGATTACCATCCTCTTTACAAGGAGATGGCAGAGCAGGTTGCTGAAGCCTATTATGCTTTGGAAGACGCGACGAGACGTTTGGAGGACCACCTATCCTCACTAGATTTTGATGCGAACCGACTTCTCCATATTGAAAGCCGATTAGATGTGATTTATTCGATTAGTCGGAAGTACGGGGGAAGTGTTCAAGAAGTTTTACAGTATTTTGAGAAAATTTCTCAAGAATACCAGCTGCTGACGGGAAATCAGATTTCTTCTGAGGATTTAACGAAAAAATTAAAAGAAGAAGAAAAGGTTTTGGTCAGCTTAGCCCAAGAACTTAGTCAAGCTCGACACCGATTAGCTCAGCAGCTAGAGGAAGAGATTCAAATAGAACTTCAAGATTTATACATGGATAAGGCGCGCTTTCAAGTTCATTTTAGTAAGGGAAAATTTAGCCGAGATGGGAATGAGCAGATTGAATTCTACATTTCAACGAACCCTGGCGAGGATTTCAAGCCCCTTGTTAAGGTGGCCAGTGGAGGCGAGCTATCACGACTGATGTTGGCTATTAAATCTGCCTTTTCTAGAAAAGAGGGCAAGACCAGTATTGTTTTCGATGAAGTCGACACAGGAGTCTCTGGTCGTGTTGCCCAAGCCATTGCCCAGAAGATTCATAAGATTGG
The DNA here is from genome assembly GCF_054331515.2 of Streptococcus sp. 10F2. NCBI lineage: Bacteria > Bacillati > Bacillota > Bacilli > Lactobacillales > Streptococcaceae > Streptococcus > Streptococcus sp. 10F2. The sequence continues at coordinate 23,557 of NZ_JBTGGE020000020.1, forward strand.
TCAAAATGGACAAGTTCTTGCTATTTCGCACTTGCCACAAGTCATCGCCATAGCCGATTATCAATTTTTCATTGAAAAAATCTCAGATGAGGTGTCAACTGTATCCCGTGTTCGTTTGTTAGAGCAGGAGGAACGGGTTCAAGAGATTGCTCGAATGTTGGCGGGTGAAGAGTTAACAGAATCGGCCATTAATCAGGCTCGGGAACTCTTACAAAAACATTGAGGTTTGGGTGTGAAATCTGTTATAATAGGACAAAATGACTGTTAAGAAGTAGGTAAATATGACAAAAATTGCTGTAGTGACAGATTCATCTGTCACCATTGAAGATGAATTAGTCCAAAAATATGGAATTGAAGTGATTCCTCTGTCGGTTATGGTTGACGGAATTTTGTATTCAGATGCAGATTTAAAAGAAGGTGAATTCTTGAACCTCATGAAATCTAGCAAGAATTTGCCAAAGACTAGTCAGCCACCGGTTGGAGTTTTTGCGGATGTTTATGGAAAATTGGCCAAAGACTGTGACCAGATTGTCTCAATCCATATGTCACATGCTCTCTCTGGAACGGTAGAGGCTGCTAGGCAGGGAGCAAGTTTATCGGGGGCGAAGGTTCATGTTGTGGACTCATCCTTTACGGATCAAGCTCAGAAATTTCAGGTTGTAGCAGCTGCCCGAATGGCTCAAGAAGGTGCCACACTAGAGGAGATTCTGAAAGAAGTCGATCGTGTTCGAGAAAACACAGAACTGTATATTGGAGTTTCCACCTTGGAGAATCTTGTTAAGGGAGGCCGGATTGGACGTGTATCTGGATTAATTTCTTCTCTTCTCAATATTCGTGTTGTTATGGAAATGGTGAATCACGAGCTCCGTCCAATTGTGAAAGGACGAGGTGCAAAGACTTTCAAAAAATGGTTGGATGAATTGAAAGAGGGACTAGAAGGACGGGAGATTGCTGAAATTGCTATTTCCTATGCGGGTAAACCTGATTTTGCCCAAGAAATGAAAGCTCAATTACAGCCTTTCCTTGAAGCTCCCATTTCGGTCTTAGAGACAGGTTCCATTATTCAAACCCATACAGGTGAAGATGCTTGGGCTATCCTGATTCACTACCTTTAAACGAGGCTCAAATTTACGGAATAAAAGGCAGAGAGGGACTTTTTTTACTTGCTTTTCTAATTATTTTGAGTTATGATATGTACTGTTAGAAAATTAATGGAGGATTCTTACGAATGGCTAACAAACAAGATTTGATTGCTAAGGTTGCTGAAGCAACAGAATTGACTAAGAAAGATGCTGCAGTTGCGGTTGATGCAGTATTTGCAGCCGTAACAGATTACCTTTCAAAAGGTGAAAAAGTTCAATTGATTGGTTTTGGTAACTTTGAAGTTCGTGAGCGTGCTGCCCGTAAAGGTCGCAACCCACAAACTGGTAAAGAGATTACAATCGCAGCTTCAAAAGTTCCAGCATTCAAAGCTGGTAAAGCTCTTAAGGACGCTGTTAAATAATAATGCAAGGAAAGTCCACCGTAATAAGCATACGGTGGATTTTTTGATTGGAACTACTGTAGATTTTCTGAAAATTAATTAAAGTTTTCTTTTCTTTGTTGCGACATCCTTTTTTGTCCGCATGCTCGGGGGACAGAGAAGTCAGCACTTTACAGTGTATGGAAGAATGTTTGTAGGAGCACTATTAAATGTTGTTTTGTTAGGAAGGAAATGAGTAACGTTCCTGAAATAGATGGTTAGAGAAGGTGGAAGCGATTTCTAATTTCACCTACTAACCTTACCAAAGCAAGTAAAATTTTGGTATAATAGCACTAGTTTAAGTGTTAGGAGTTGCCATGGAAACATTAAAGGAGCAAGCAGGTATTCACGCGGCTAGCTATGTGCAAAGCGGTATGGTCGTTGGTTTGGGAACTGGGTCAACAGCCTATTATTTTGTCCAAGAATTGGGACGTCGTGTTCAAGAAGAGGGTCTGGAAATTGTGGGAGTGACGACTTCTCACCGGACTGCTGAACAGGCCAAAAGCTTGGGAATTCCACTCAAATCGATTGATGAGGTGGAGCAAGTTGATGTAACAGTTGATGGTGCAGATGAAGTGGATCCAGCTTTAAATGGAATCAAAGGAGGCGGAGGTGCTCTTTTGATGGAGAAGGTTGTGGCGCTTCCGACGAAGGAATATATCTGGGTAGTGGATGAATCTAAATTGGTTCAGCACCTAGGAGCCTTTCCTCTTCCGGTTGAGGTGGTGCGTTATGGTGCCCAACAAGTTTTCCGTCGTTTTGAGCAAGCAGGCTATAAACCACAATTTCGTATGGATGGCGATCAGTATTATCGAACGGATATGGAAAATTACATTATTGATTTGCAGTTGGGTCAGATTGCAGATCCTCTAGCCTTAGCTCAGGAATTGAATCAACTGGTTGGTGTTGTAGAGCATGGTCTCTTTAATCAGATGGTTGAGCGTGTGATTGTGGCGGGCCAAGATGGCATACAGGAATTAACAGCGAAATAGGAGTAGTAAGATGTCAAAATTTGAGCGTATTCACGTTGTGGTCATGGATTCAGTTGGAATCGGGGAAGCACCTGATGCAGCGAATTTCTTTAATGCAGGAGAACCAGATACTGGATCTGATACGTTAGGTCATATTTCGGAAACAGTTGGTTTACAGGTTCCCCATATGGAAGAAATGGGCTTGGGAAATATCCAACGTCCAGAACCTTTGAAGACAGTAGCTGCGACTGAGAAGCCAACAGGCTATGTGACGAAGTTAGAAGAGCAATCCCTAGGAAAAGATACGATGACCGGTCATTGGGAATTGATGGGGTTACACATTACAGAACCGTTTGATACTTTCTGGGATGGTTTCCCTGAGGATTTGCTCCAAAAAATTGAAGAATTTTCGGGTCGTAAGATTATTCGTGAAGCCAATAAGCCTTATTCAGGTACAGCTGTGATTGATGACTTCGGGCCACGTCAGATGGAAACGGGGGAGTTGATTGTCTATACATCTGCGGATCCTGTTTTACAGATTGCAGCGCATGAAGATATCATTCCATTGGAAGAACTCTACCGAATCTGTGAATATGCGCGCTCTATCACTCTTGAGCGCCCAACGCTCTTGGGACGGATTATTGCCCGTCCTTATGTGGGAGAACCAGGTCATTTTACTCGGACAGCCAATCGCCATGACTATGCTGTTTCTCCATTTTCTCCAACCGTATTGGACAACTTGAAAGAAGCTGGAGTTCCAACATATGCAGTTGGAAAAATCAATGATATTTTCAATGGTTCCGGAATTTCTAATGATGTTGGTCACAATCAATCCAATGAGCATGGGGTTGATCAGTTGGTTGAGACATTGAAGAATCCTGAATTTACAAAAGGACTATCCTTCACGAACTTGGTAGACTTTGATGCCCTCTTTGGACATCGCCGTGATCCAGAAGGTTATCGCGATTCCTTGCAAGAGTTTGATGCGCGTATTCCTGAAATTATTGCCAACATGGGAGACAAGGATCTTCTCATGATTACCGCAGACCATGGGAATGATCCGACCTTTATGGGAACTGACCATACCCGTGAATATGTTCCTCTCTTGCTCTTTAGTAAGAGCCTAGAAGGTAGCGGTCATATTGAAGTTGGTCATTTTGCGGACGTAGCCGCAACTATTGCAGATAACTTTGGCGTGAAGCCATCCATGATTGGATCTAGTTTTTTGGATCAATTAAAATAAGGAGAGTCACAGAATGACATTGATGGATAAGATTAAAGAGACAGCTGCTTTTCTACAGGACAAGGGAATCTCAGCCCCTGAATTTGGTTTGATTCTGGGTTCAGGTTTGGGTGAATTGGCAGAAGAAGTAGAGAATGCCATTGTTGTTGACTATGCAGAAATTCCAAACTGGGGTCAGTCCACAGTTGTCGGACACGCAGGTAAGCTAGTCTACGGGGACTTGGCAGGCCGTAAAGTTTTAGCCCTGCAAGGACGTTTCCACTTTTATGAAGGAAATCCAATGGAAGTGGTGACCTTCCCAGTTCGTGTGATGAAGGCTCTTGGTGCTACAGGTATCATTGTAACCAATGCTGCGGGTGGAATTGAATTCGGACCAGGTTCTTTAATGCTGATTTCAGATCACATTAATATGACAGGCCAAAATCCCTTGATTGGGGAGAACTTAGAAGAGTTCGGTCCACGCTTTCCAGATATGTCAGATGCTTACACTGCCGCTTACCGTGCTCAAGCTCGTAAGGTAGCAGCGGACTTGAATCTGGAACTTCAAGAAGGAGTCTATCTGGGAGTTACTGGTCCTACTTATGAAACACCGGCTGAAATTCGAGCTTATAAAACGATGGGGGCGAGTGCTGTCGGCATGTCGACTGTTCCAGAAGTGATTGTAGCTGCGCATTCTGGCATGAAGGTCTTGGGAATTTCAGCGATTACTAATTTCGCTGCAGGATTCCAGGCTGAACTCAATCATGAGGAAGTGGTAGAAGTGACCGAGCGGATCAAAGAAAATTTCAAATCTTTTGTAAAAGCGACTCTAGCGGAGTTGTAAGAGGGAAAAGAATTCGGGAGCGAGCTCGCTCTCTTTTTAAGGAGAACTTATGTCGATTCATATTGAAGCTAAAGCAGGCGAAATTGCTGATAAAATTTTGTTACCTGGAGATCCATTGCGAGCTAAATTTATTGCAGAGAACTTTTTAGAAGATGCAGTCCTCTTTAACCAAGTTCGCAATATGTTTGGGTATACTGGAACTTATAAAGGTCACCGTGTTAGTGTGATGGGGACAGGTATGGGAATGCCTTCCATTTCAATCTATGCGCGTGAATTAATCGTTGATTACGGAGTTAAAAAATTGATCCGTGTCGGTACCGCTGGTTCCTTATCTGGAGATGTGCATGTGCGTGAGTTAGTTTTAGCTCAAGCAGCCGCAACGAATTCCAATATTATTCGGAACGACTGGCCAATGTATGACTTCCCACAAATTGCTAGTTTCAACCTGTTGGATAAGGCTTACCATATCGCTAAGGATATGGGCTTGACCACACACGTTGGCAGCGTCCTATCTTCAGATGTCTTTTATTCCAAGTTTTTCAAGGAAAACCTTGAACTCGGAAAACTTGGGGTCAAAGCTGTTGAAATGGAAGCAGCAGCTCTTTATTACTTGGCTGCACAACACAATGTTGAGGCTTTGGGAATTATGACAATTTCAGATAGCCTTGTAAACCCTGAAGAAGATACGACCGCAGAAGAACGCCAAAACACCTTTACCGATATGATGAAGGTTGGCTTGGAAACTTTGATTGCTGAATAAGAAAGTGGAGCCCAAGGCTCCACTTTCTTAATAGGAGAAAAAATTGGAAAAAAATCAAATTGTAGAAGTAGAAATTGTAGATCTCAGCCATGAAGGACAGGGGATTGCCAAGATAGATGGTCGTGTCTTTTTTGTAGACAACGCCCTTCCAGGAGAAGTAATCCTTATGCGAGTTCTCAAGGTTAACAAAAAAATAGGTTATGGAAAAGTGGAAGAGTGGTTAAAACTTTCACCTCATCGCAACCAGGAAACTAACCTCACCTATCTTCGGACGGGGATTGCAGATTTGGCCCATTTGAATTATGACCAACAGTTATTGTTCAAGCAAACCCAAGTGAAGCAAAATCTAAAGAAAATAGCAGGCTTAGAGAGTGTAGCTGTTGCACCAACGCTTGCAGCAGATTCTCCACTGACCTACCGAAATAAGGCTGCCGTGCCGGTTCGCCGGGTCAAAGGACAACTGGAAAGCGGTTTTTTCAGAAAAAACTCTCATGACTTGATTCCCATTGAAGATTTTTACATTCAAGACAAAGAAATCGATGCACTGATTTTAGCGACCCGTAATCTTTTGAGACGCTTGGATTTAAAACCTTACGACGAGAAAGAGGGAACAGGCTTAATTCGCAATATCTTAGTGCGTCGTGCCCACTACACGGGTCAAATGATGTTGGTCTTGGTGACCACCCGACCTAAAGTCTTTCGGATTGAAGTCTTGGTTGACCAACTGACTAAGGAATTCCCAAATCTAGTGTCAATCCTTCAAAACATCAATGACCAACAGACCAATGCCATTCTTGGCAAAGAATTTCGCCTACTTTATGGCACAGAAACCATCGTGGATCAGATGTTGGGAAATGAGTTTGAAATCTCTGCCCAATCCTTCTACCAAGTCAACACTCCAATGGCTGAAAAACTCTACCAAGTTGCGATGGATATGGCTCAACTCAAGGCTGATGACATCGCTATCGATGCTTATTCCGGCATTGGAACCATTGGACTTTCTCTAGCTAAACAAGTGAAGCATGTGTATGGAGTAGAAGTCATCCCTAAAGCCGTTGAGGATAGCCAAAAGAACGTCCAACGCAATCACATCAACAACGTGACCTACGTCTGCGACCAAGCCGAAACAGCCATGCAAAACTGGGTAGACCAAGGAATCCAACCAACCGTCATCTTCGTCGACCCACCCCGCAAAGGCCTCACCCCAAGCTTTATCGAAAGCAGCGCCCAAGTCCAACCCGACCGCATCGTCTACATCTCCTGTAACTCCGCCACCATGGCGCGTGATATCAAACACTACGAAGAACTCGGCTACAAGCTGAAGGAAGTTCAGCCGGTTGATTTGTTTCCGATGACGCATCATGTGGAGGCAGTAGGATTGTTGGTGAGAGAGTAGAAATTTTTGAACAAAAGAGATAATGAAAAGCCTTGATTTCGGGGCTTTTTGTCGTATACTCTTTTAGATTATAAACTGTATATGATATACTGTTTTTATGGCATACGGAATTGATTTTAGAAAACGTGTCCTTGAATATGTTAAAGAGGGACATACACGTAAAGAAACAGCAGCTTTATTTAATATTAGCATCAATACTTTATACAGTTGGGAAAAGCAAGAGCGAGAACTCGGTCACTTAGAACGTAAAAAGCGTGTTGCTAAATCCAGAAAAATACCTTTAGATAAATTACAAAAATTTGTAGAAGAACATCCAGACGCCTTTTTAAGGGAAATTGCAGAACATTTTTCTTGCAGCATTCCTTCTGTTTGGGCTGCCTTAAAGCAAATAAACATCACTTTAAAAAAAGACAACTAGAGAATTTAAAATAGCTGAGTTCAAACGCTATTGTTTTGAGGAATTATGTGTATTTTTAGAGTTGGAAATGCCTCTACTAATATTGTTTTTGAAAAATGATAGTTCGGTTCAAGAAGTGTTTAAAAAGTTGCAGATTGGGGCTAAGAAGCTAGTAGATAAAATACATAATACAGCATGGGATGTTTTTCATATAAGATTATTAGAGCAAAGTATTTTATTTGATTGTATAGCAGATACAGAAGCTGTATATCTTCATTATTTTGCAACTGCGGATTCTGGATTAGCTGAGGTACTTCGAGCTATTCCGATTAAAATACCATTTTATTATAATAGGAAGCTTACACCTATACGCAGATATAGTAGTTTAGATTTTTTCACTCAGGATGAGTTAGATTCTTATAATGCTCAAACAAAAGTTAAATGGCGTTTGGAAGCAGTTCAGAGTATTGATTTCGGTTCAGTAAAGCAGAAACTGATTGATGAACTTATACTCATTTGATTTCAAAATCTGAATAAAGCCATTTTCTATGGACAATGCTTTTAAGAGTAGTCTTCCCTAAGCCTTGAATCACTTCTTGAAGCTTATCGATGACTGATTCCAATGTTTGAAAAGCTTTATTTTTAAATCCACGCTTGCGGATCTCACCCCAAACCTGTTCAATGGGATTCATCTCTGGGGTATA